>SFEK01000169.1 GCA_004557285.1 Bacteroidales bacterium
AAAAGTATGGAGTGAATTTCCCCTTGAAACCTATTGCTTATAATACCGATGGTCAAGTAATTCAATAAAAAAGATTAAATAATTTGTGGCTACAAAAAAATACCCTAACTTTGCCGTAACATACGTAACACATATAGTGTTTAGCATCTTAAATCCTTTAAATACCAACTAAATGAAGAAAAAAATTCTCACCGCAGCACTTGCTGCCGCAGCATTGGCTCCTCTCTCAATGGCCAATGCACAGGAGCAAGAGTATGTAGGAACAGCAAGACTGACCTCTGCTGCTACCACCCCCATCACACTGAGGGTGAACAACAACTACTATGGTGTGACTGTCGATTGGGGAGATGGCAATCCCATCCTCTACAATGACTGCACAGGTACGGAACGCGAAATTACGGGCACGCCCAAAGGCACTATCGTCATCAGCGGATATGCTGGATGGGATATGCTTGACTGCTCTGACTGCCAGTTGACTAGCCTTGACGTGACAGTGGCCACCAACTTGCACTCTGTATTCTGTCAGGACAACCAACTGACCGAACTGGACCTCAGAGGGATGGCCAACTTGACCGACTTGGATTGCAGCGGCAACCAACTGACCACTATCACTACCGAAGCTACAGATTTCAGTTCCGTCATGACGGGCCTTGAAATGCTGAACCTCGCCGACAACCAACTGGAAGGAAAGTTCACCGTCAAGGCAACCAACCTTCAGGTAGCCAATCTCTCCAACAATGCGTTCACATTGCTGACCTTGTCCAACCCCAACCTGAATGCGCTCTACTGCGATGGCAACAAATTGGTGGGTCTGGGTTTGAAGTCAAACGCCAAACTGGCCACACTCGTAACTTACAACAACGCTATCACCAAACTGTCCCTGCCCGCCGACCTGCCAAATATGCAGCAGCTGGTAGTGAGTGGCAACAAGCTCTACAACACCACTAAACTTGACTTAGGTGAAGCGACCTCACTGAAGGACATTGATGTGGAAAACTGCGGACTGACCTCTTTCATCACTCCCAAAAACATGAAGGTCAACACGCTGAATGTGGCACACAACACCCTGCCCCTTGCTGTGCTTCCGCTCGCAGCCTACAAGCCCGCGCAGTATAAGTTTGAGCCGCAGAACCCACTGGACATAACGAAGGTGCCTGGCGTAATCATGGACAACGGAGTGCCCCGCATTGACGTGACCACTTGGGCCAACCGCACAAAGGCTGAATACCAGCTTGATCTTTCGGAATACCGCTACATCGGTCGCACAGAAGGAACTACGGGTAAGGCAGATGCCGACTTTACTTGGTACAGCATTGACAAGGACGGACAGGAAACCGAAATGGTGAAAGGTACGAGCGCCTCGGAGCCTGGCGACTACTACGCCCTCAATGGCAAATTCGCCTTCTTCAACACCCAGTACAAGGCTTACGTGCGCATTACCTCCAAGACCTATGGCGTGAGCGTGACCTTCAAGCCCCTTGTGATTGGCACCGACGTTACGGCCATCGAAACCGTGGAGAACACGCAGGAAGGTTTGCAAGTACATGCTCAGGGTGGCGAAATCATCCTTTCCGCTAGTCAGCAGCAGCCCGTCAGCATCTACACCATCTCTGGTCAGCGCGTATGGACAGGCAATGTTGGTGCAGAAGGTCAGCGCGTCAGCCTGCCGAAGGGCATTTACGTTGTTGGCGGCAAGAAAGTGCTGAACTAAGCAGACATCTCGTACGAATGTTGAATCTTTCATCAATCACTCCTTATATAATAACGAACAAGACAATGAAAATCAAATATTACATCACCTCAGTAGTGCTGGCATTGTCTCTGGCTATGCCTGTCGCTGCGCAAAACAACCTGCGCGAAGGTTCGCTGGATATGATTGTCGCTCCCCACGACCTTACCCTTGGATCGGCTGAGCGCACAACCAACTTCCAGGTGCGCGCCAATGTAGAATACACCGTCAGCAGCGATGCCGACTGGCTCACAGTGCGAACCGCCAAGGGCAATCGTGTTTACCTGCATCTCACCCAGAACTATGCGGGCGAAGCTCGTGTAGGAAAAGTAACCTTGGCCAATGCCGAGAAGGGCATCACCCAGACCCTGACCGTGACCCAAAAAGCCGACGACTCCTTCCTGCGTATCCCCAATACGCCCGAAGCTCAGGCTGAATACCTTCAGGTGTTCACCGATATGTCGCTCAGCCAGCTCAAGGAGGGCATCACGCGCGCCGACATCGAACCCCTGACCAACCCCTTCTGCAAGGCACTGGCTATGCAAATGCTTGAGGGAACGTATAATAAGGACTACCGTGTATCAAAGCAGATTTGCTACAACGATCCCCACGTGCTCTCCGCCGAATGGAACGCTCCTGGCAAACTCTACGACCAGTTGGCAGGTGTGACGGGTATTCACTTCCCCGCCAAGTCCAAGATGGCTGTGATGGTCACGGGTATTCCCGAAGGCAAGCAGGTTCAGCTGAAGATTATGGCTTGGTGGACGGGTAAGGAAGGCAACAACTTTGATGGCGGCAACCCCAACCAGAAGACTTACACGCTTCAAAACGGCTTCAACCTCATTGACTACGACTACACGTATGAAGGATTGGCCTACGTATCATACTACGACGCCCATCCCGAAACGATGCCCGAACTGACCGTGCACTTTGTCAACGGTATTGTCAATGGTTACCTCTCGCCCGACAAGACGAACCAGGAAATGTACGACCTCTGTGCCAAGGCGCCCAACCTCCACATGGACTGCTGGGGCAACAAGGTTCACTCCGTTTGGACTTCCGAAGGTCTGAAGAAGTATTGCAAGGATGTCAATGGCAATCCCAAGGGTTATCGCCAGTTCATGAACGTGCTCGACTCCCTCATCGCTTGGGAGCACCGCTCACTCGGCTTCGAGAAATACGACCGCCTGCCCAACACTCGTTCCTTCGCTTATGTGAACTATACTTACTATATGTTCCAAGGTGGCTACGGCGTTTCCTTCCACCACAATCAGGAACAGCGCGTGCTGAGTTGCAAGACCTTGATAACGAACGACGACGATGCCATCTGGGGTCTGAGCCACGAGTGGGGTCACCAGCACCAGATGCAGCCCTATTTCTGCTGGGGTGGTCTGGGCGAAGTGTCCAACAACGTACAGTCCTACTACAACATCACCCACATGGGCTACCGCTCTTCCGACAAGATTAACCAGTGGGCACCTGCACGTCGTCACTTCCTCGAGGACGACGAATTTAGCACTAAGAAAATTGTCAGCGATAAGCGTCGCGACGCTTACAAATACCGCAACGAATTGAGTTTCTCGCCCAAGATGTATGCCCTTGCAGAAGAAATGAAAGACAGCGTCATCCACCCGCAATCGGCTGGCGACAACCGCGGTGTTGGTATCTCTGAAGTAGGCGTGGGCGAAACACTCTGTCCTTTCATCATGCTCGTCAACTACTGGACCAATAATGGATTCCCCGAATTCACGGCAGACTACTACGAATCTCTCCGTCAGAACGACGACCCCAATGGTTCGCAGATTGAGAAGAAGGGCGAAGTTGACAAGTACGAGCTCCTGGCCAGCGCGCAAAACGGCAACAAGAACAATAAGTGGTCTGAGTTCAAGCAGAAATACCCCCAATCCTGCTGGGTAGTTAGCCAGTATATCACCGATGACCACCACAGCAAGTGGGAAAACTCCATCCCCTTCGTGCTCAACTACATTCGCAAGACCAGCCGCCTTGTCGGTTACGACTTGACGCCGTACTTTGAGAAGTGGGGCTTCCTCCGCAACACGGCACAGCGCATCGGCGACTACGGCAACTACTTCATGGTTTGCACCACCGAGATGCTTGACGAGTTCAAGGCCGACCAGAAGGCCCTCATCGATGCAGGCGAAATCGAGGCAATGCCCGAAGGAATGGTTGAAGCCATCTCCAACTACGGCGACGACTTCCACGCTCGTCCTACGATTGCCAACTAATCTTTGGTCCTATATACCTATATTTATATTAGGGGCGGCGATATTCTCGCTGCCCCTTTATTTTTTATATTCCTAGGTTGCCAATCCCACCTTGCTTCTTTTGTGAGAGAGAGCTATTTTTCAGGTGTACGGACTACGTGGGAAAGGTTTCTCCTTGCCTATCACAAATTATTATAT
>SFEK01000026.1 GCA_004557285.1 Bacteroidales bacterium
ATGCCAAGATTGAAGAAGTGGAAAACCACAACCACCTCGCCCACAAGCTCCTTGTAGCCCGCAACCGCGACACGTCAAATGCCATCGGCATAAAACTGATGTGGACATTGTCGAAAGGTCGCAACTTCAAAGGCATCGACCGCGACACCAACTCCTTGAAGGACACGGAGACTGGAGTGGCGAAATAGGGAGGATACAGTTTTTGGCCCAAATCAGTACTACTGCGATGGCAAAGTCAGTACTACTGCGATGGCAAAGTTAGTACTACTGCGATGGCAAAGTCAGTACTACTGCGATGGCAAAGTTAGTATTACTGCGATGGCAAAGTGGGTTACAATATATAAACGACATACGCGGGAGAAAAATCAAGGCCATGGCCAACGGTATGTCCAGGCAACGCTACAAACGGCGGAAGACCGTTCTGACCAGAATGAAGTTGGTGGGCACAGCTATGCAGTAAACGGGGATGGGCGCATAAGCGGGCGGCACCGACAACCAAATGAAAAGATTGAGCAACGACACTTGCAAAAGGTAGTTGAACAGGTGGGCTATGGTGAAACCGATGCCGTTTTTCACGGATTTTCTCTCCTTGAAGGTAAAGGCGGCCGACAACAGGTAGTTGACCAAGAAGCTCGCAACATAGCCAACGGTATAGGCGACATTGACATCGACAACCAGGCTCAACAACAGATAAACGCCATAGTGAATGGCCGTGGCTACGGCACCCACTATGGCAAAACGGATGATTTCTTGACGGATTTGTGGTCTGCTCATAAATCCCAACCTACAGCACTGGCTCCAAGCACTGCCGCCGATGAACCATCGAGACCACTTACCAAGAACTGGGCCTTGTCCTTGTAGATGCTGAACACATGGCGGTTGAAACTCTCCTTGATGGGGTCCATCAGCAAATCGCCGGCCTTGGTCAAGCCACCGAAGAAGATAAACGCTTCGGGAGATGAAAATACCATGAAGTCGGCACATGCCTCGCCCAGCATATTGCCTGTGAAGCGGTAAACACGCTGAGAGAGTTTGTCGCCCTTGGCGGCTGCCAACGACACATCCAACGAGGTGATGGCTTCGGGGTCGAGGCTGCGAAGCAACGAGGGTTCTGACGACTGGGCCAGAAACTCGCGGGCTGTGCGTGCCACACCGGTGGCCGAACAATAGGTTTCGAGGCATCCATGCCGGCCACAGCCGCACAGGCGTCCGTTTTCACGACGCATGATGACATGGCCCAGTTCGCCGGCAAAACCGTCGCTGCCATACACCAGCTGTCCGTTGACCACAATGCCAGAGCCTACACCGGTGCCCAGGGTGAGCATGATGAAATTCTTCATGCCACGCGCCACACCATAGGTCATCTCGCCAATGGCTGCTGCATTGGCATCGTTGGTGATGGCCACTGGCACACCAAGCCGCTCGCTGAACATGCCGGCCAGCGGCACGATGCAATCGTGGGCCCACGAAATGTTGGGGGCGTATTCTACTGTACCTTTATAATAATTGGCATTGGGGGCTCCGATGCCCATGGATTTGATTTTCTCCATACCGCCCACCTGGTCGATGATGATCTGCAATGCCTCCACGGCGGCATTCACATAATCACCAACGGTGGCAAAGCCTTGTGTCTTGATGGCAGTGGTGGCCTTGATGTCGCCACGGCTATCGACAATGCCAAAGACCGAGTTGGTACCCCCCAAATCCAATCCGATAACGTAAGGTTTCAATGTTTGCGAATTCATGACATTCAAAAATAAATGAGTAAATATATACCTGCAAAGGTATGAATTTTTGCATATCTCACAAAGTTTTAGGGATAAAATTTGCTCCTTTCACAAAAAATGATGAACTTTGCAGCCGTTATGCCATTTCAATTTCATTTAGACATACTCGATTATATATGTAAGGGCATACTCATCGGCATCGTGGCATCGGCGCCAATGGGTCCCGTGGGCGTTCTCTGCATACAGCGCACCCTGAACAAGGGACGCTGGTATGGGTTCATCACCGGAGTGGGCGCCACCATCAGCGATTTCATCTATGCCATCATCACGGGGCTGGGCATGAGTTTTGTGATGAACCTCATCAACAATGCGCAAAACAGATTCTGGCTGCAAATTGCGGGAAGCGTCATGCTCATGGTCTTCGGCGTGTATTGCTACCGGTCGGACCCCACAAAAAAAATACATGTGAGCAACACCAAGAAGGGCACGCTGATACACAACGGCATCACCGCCTTTCTGGTGACATTCTCCAACCCGCTCATCATCCTGCTCTTCATGGCATCGTTTGCACAGTTTGCCTTCGTCGTGCCCAAACATCCACTGCACATGTGCGTGGGCTATCTGAGCATCGTGTGCGGTGCCTTGCTGTGGTGGTTCGGGCTGACATGGCTTATCGACAAGGTGCGCAACAAATTCGACAACAGCAGCATCATGCTTATCAACCGCATGATAGGAAGCATTGTCATCATCTTCTCGCTCATCGTGCTGCTGGGCACGGTGTTCAACCTCTACACATTTCATTACTAAAACCATCGCCACATGTTCATATCAAGGGAATTGCGAAAGAACAACATCGCCGAATACCTGCTCTACCAATGGCAGGTGGAAGACATCATCAGGGCCTACGACTGCAATCTGGGGCGGCTTAGAAGAGAATACATCAGCCGCTTCGACTACGACGAAGAACAGAAAGAGGAAATGACCGACTGGCTGGGCGACCTGGTGAGGATGATGAACCAGGAGGGATGCCGCCAAGGCGGACATCTGCAAATCAACAAACTGGTGATGCAACAGCTGTGCGAACTGAACGCCATGCTGCTGCAAAGCTCCAAATATCCGTTCTACAACAGCGAATACTATAAGGTGCTGCCCTTTGTCGTGGAACTGAGAAAAAGGGGCATGAATGCCGGTGAAAACGAGATTGAGACTTGCTTCAATGCGCTCTACGGCACCATGATGCTGAGACTGCAACACAAGGAAATCAGTATTGACACCCAACATGCCATCAAGGAAATCAGCACCTTCATCGCCATGCTGGCCGACTACTATAAAAAAGACAAGGAAGAACCATTGGAATTTTAATACAGACATCATTTAATTAGACAATACAATGAACATATTGATAACCGGATGCAACGGACAATTGGGCAACGAGATGCAATTGCTCGAAAAGAACTATCCACAACACCGTTTTTTCAACACCGACGTGAAGGAACTTGACATCACCAACCAACTGGCCATCAACGACTTCGTGAACAGAAACCAAATCGACGGCATTGTGAACTGTGCCGCATACACCGCCGTGGACAAGGCTGAAACCGACAAGAAACTTTGCACCGCACTCAACACCGAAGCACCTGCCTATCTGGCAGCGGCGGTGGAAAAACGAGGAGGATGGATGATACAGATTTCGACCGACTATGTGTTCAACGGCACCAAACACACTCCATACGTCGAGGAGGATACACCATGCCCCGACAGTGTGTATGGCAGCACCAAACTGGCCGGCGAACTGGGAGTGACCAAATTCTGCAAAAACTCCATGATTATCCGCACCGCATGGCTCTATTCTACCTTTGGCAACAATTTCGTCAAGACCATGATCAGATTGGGAAAGGAGAAAGACTCGCTGGGCGTGATTTTCGACCAAATCGGCACTCCTACATATGCCCACGACTTGGCACAGGTCATCATGACGGCCATCGAGCAGGGCATCAAACCGGGTGTGTACCACTTCTCCAACGAGGGTGTATGCAGCTGGTACGACTTTACCAAGGCCATACACCGCATTGCTGGCATTGACCGCTGCCAGGTGAGACCATTGCACACCAGCGAATATCCCACTCCTGCCACCCGACCCGCCTACAGCGTGCTCGACAAGACCAAAATCAAGGACACCTATCAGGTGGTGATTCCTCATTGGGAGGAATCGTTGGAGAAATGTATCTCTATGTTGTCAGAGTAAAAAACGGTTCATCCGGTATTCCGAGTGATGATATATTGCTGCATGATGTAAGTATGTTGACTTCATTGCCGATGTAGTGTAGCCATATTCACAGCTCGTTATTTTACGCCCTGAAGGGGCAGCAGTGCACAGCCCAGGGTAACGCCCTGGGTTGGTTGAAGTGATCAATGCGCCCCATAGGGGCAAAGGCATCACTCCATATTTCGGATGAACCTAAAAAACACCATTTTCATCTTATGAACAAGGAAATTGAAAGAAGAAGAACTTTTGCCATTATATCTCACCCTGATGCGGGCAAGACCACACTGACGGAGAAATTCCTGCTCTTTGGCGGACAGATACAGGTGGCCGGCGCCGTGAAGAGCAACAAGATACGAAAGACAGCCACCTCTGACTGGATGGACATCGAGAAACAACGTGGTATCTCGGTATCCACCTCGGTGATGGAGTTTGACTACGAGGGTTACAAGGTCAACATTCTCGACACACCAGGTCACCAGGACTTTGCCGAAGACACTTACCGCACACTGACGGCTGTGGATTCTGCCATCATCGTGGTGGACGGCGCCAAGGGTGTGGAGGCTCAGACCAGAAAGCTGATGAATGTGTGCCGTATGAGAAACACGCCTGTCATCATTTTCATCAACAAGATGGACCGTGAGGGGCGCGACCCGTTTGACTTGCTCGACGAACTGGAGCAGGAACTGGAAATCCATGTGCGCCCATTGTCGTGGCCCATCAACCAGGGAGCAAAATTCAAGGGTGTATATAACATCTATGAAAACAAGCTCGACTTGTTTACCCCCGACAAACAGCGTGTCACCGAAAAGGTGAAGGTGGACGTGAACAGCAGTGCCCTGGAACAGCACATCGGCGACAGCGATGCAGCAAAACTGCGCGACGACCTTGAACTGGTGGAGGGTGTCTATCCCGAATTTGACGTGGAGGATTACCGCAGCGCCAGAGTGGCACCGGTGTTCTTCGGCAGTGCACTCAACAACTTTGGCGTGCAGGAGTTGCTCAACTGCTTTGTGCAGATAGCACCAAGCCCGAAACCCACCAAGGCTGAAGAGCGCATGGTGAATCCTGACGAGCCCAAATTTACAGGGTTCATCTTCAAGATCACAGCCAACATCGACCCCAACCACCGTTCTTGCATCGCCTTCTGCAAGGTGTGCAGCGGAAAGTTTGAGCGCAATCATCCCTACCTGCACGTAAGACAGGGAAAGACACTGCGGTTTTCATCGCCCACACAGTTTATGGCGCAACGCAAGAGCACCATCGACGAGGCGTGGCCGGGAGACATCGTCGGGTTGCCCGACAATGGTATCTTCAAGATTGGCGACACCCTTACCGACGGTGAGCAGCTGCACTTCCGTGGCTTGCCATCGTTCTCGCCAGAGATGTTCAAATACATCGAGAACGACGACCCCATGAAGAGCAAACAGCTGAACAAGGGTATCGACCAGCTGATGGACGAGGGCGTGGCCCAGATGTTTGTCAACCAGTTTAACGGCAGGAAAATCATCGGCACCGTGGGGCAGTTGCAGTTTGAGGTTATCCAATACCGACTGGAAAATGAATACAACGCCAAATGCCGCTGGGAACCCGTGCATCTGTACAAGGCTTGCTGGATTGACTCTGACGATGCCGCAGAACTGGAATCGTTCAAGAAACGCAAATACCAATACATGGCCAAAGACAAGGACGGACGAGACGTGTTCCTTGCCGACTCTGGCTATGTGCTGCAGATGGCACAGGAAGACTTCAAGAAAATCCGCTTCCACTTCACAAGCGAATTCTGACATCAATGTGATACTATGTCAAAGCGCCAGGTTTTATTCATGAAAACCTGGCGCTTTGACGTTGAGGTGGGAATGAATAGGCCCCACCTTATTCAAGATGGTATTTGTCAATGTCTCTGAAACCGTTGAGAAACACACCGGCCTCCATACGCTTCTTGCCGCTGAGCTGTATTACGTCGAGCTGCAACCAGTCGTCGGCCGTAGCCACAAGCAGACAGCCGCCTTCTACATACAGTGTGCCAGGCTGCTCTCCATGGCAAGCCTTGGCAGTCTTGGTGGTTCTGAACACCTTGAGCACCGACGACTTGCCTTCGGCAGACACCATGTTGGTCCATGCACCGGGATAGGGAGATAGTCCGCGTACAAAATCATATACCCTTTTGGCCTTGTGGTGCCACGACATACGGCAGGTGTCCTTGAATATCTTGGGTGCCGGATGCAACACTGTGCCCTCAGGCATCATTTCGCTCTGTGGCAGCGTGTCCACTTGTCCGTCGCCCTCGATGATTTTGTCGATGGTCTTCAAGGCCAGACCTGCCCCCAAGTGCATCAAACCATCATAAACATCCTCCACATTATGGGTGTCGGCAATGTCGAAAGGCTCCTGCATGATGATGCGCCCCGTGTCAATGTCGTGGTCGAGGAAGAAGGTGGTCACACCCGTGCGTCGCTCTCCGTTGATGACCGCCCAGTTGATGGGGGCGGCGCCACGATATTGGGGCAACAGGGCGGCATGGACATTGAACGTTCCGAAACGGGGCATGGCCCACACCACTTCGGGCAACATGCGGAAAGCCACGACCACCTGCAAGTCGGCCTTATAGGCACGAAGCTGCTCCAAAAACTCGGGGTCTTTCATCTTCACCGGCTGCAACACCGGTATATGGTGCTGCAAGGCATATTGCTTGACTTGTGAGGGCTGCAGCGTGTCCTGGTGTCTGCCCACTGGTTTGTCGGGCTGTGTAACAACGGCCACCACATGATATCCTCCTTGAACAAGGGCATCGAGTGTGCCGACGGCAAACTCGGGAGTGCCCATAAAAACGATCTTCAAATCTTTCTTTTCCATAACTTGTCTTTTTGACGGGTGCTATTCCACCGTAACCGATTTGGCCAGATTGCGCGGCTGGTCAACATTCAGCCCCTTTTCCACTGCCACATGATAGGCAATGAGCTGCAGGGGGATGACAGAGAGCAGCGGGGCAAGGGCTGACAAGGTGGCAGGCACCTTGATGACCTCTTCTGCTATCTTGACTACGGTATCATCGCCTTCGGTCACCACGGCAATGATGCGACCGTTGCGGGCCTTGACCTCCTCGATGTTGCTGATGATTTTCTTATAGAGCTGATGATGGGTGGCAACAAACACCACGGGCATATTCTCGTCGATAAGCGCAATAGGGCCATGCTTCATTTCGGCGGCGGGATAGCCCTCTGCATGGATATAACTGATCTCCTTCAGTTTCAAAGCACCCTCAAGGGCAACGGGGAAATTGAAGCCGCGCCCCATATACAGGGCGTTGTCGGCATAGGTCAACGTGCGGGCAATGTCATTGATTTTCTCATCCTCGGCCAATATGCTTTTTATCTTGTCGGGAATGCTGCCCAACTCTACAATCGTTTCCTCGTACTCTTCCTGACTGATGGTGCCACGCTCATGGGCCAAGGCCAGGGCAAAAAGGGTGAGCACCGTCACCTGTCCGGTAAATGCCTTGGTTGATGCCACACCAATCTCTGGTCCCACATGAATGTAAATACCTGTATCTGAAGCTCTTGCAATGCTTGAACCTACCACGTTGACAATGCCGAAACAGAGGGCGTTGTTTTCCTTGGCCAACCGGAATGCAGCCAAAGTGTCGGCAGTCTCTCCACTCTGCGAGATGGCAATGACCACATCGCCGGGCAGAATGACAGGATTGCGATAACGGAATTCTGACGCATATTCCACTTCAACAGGCACCTGTGCCCATTGCTCAATGAGTTGCTTGCCGATAAGGGCTGCATGCCACGATGTGCCACATGCCACGATGACAAACCGCCCGGCATGCACCAGACGCTCACGGTGCAATTCAATGGTGCTGAGCATGATGCGCTTCTCTGACAGCAACAACCGACCACGCATACAGTCGGCAATGCATTTGGGCTGGTCGTAAATCTCCTTGAGCATAAAATGCTCGAAGCCACCCTTTTCGAGCGACTCCAGGTCGAGGTCTACTTCCTGCACGTCGGGCGTTACATCCTGATTGTCGAGATTGTGTATTTCAACGGGTTGTCCCAATTTGAGCAGAGCCACCTCGTTGTCGTTGAGATACACCATCTGTTTGGTGTACTTGACAATAGGCAGGGCATCTGAAGCCAAGAAAAATTCACGCTCGTCCTGGCCAATGCCCACCACCAGCGGACTGCTCTTGCGGGCCACTACCACCTTGTCGGGGCTATCACGGTCGATAACGGCAATGGCGTATGCACCAACCACCTTGCTCAAGGCCTTGACCACAGAGCCTTCAAGGTCCTTGCCCGTCTCGGTCTGTATATATTCTACAAGCTGCACCAGCACCTCGGTGTCGGTCTGGCTCTTAAAGCTATATCCCTTGGAAAGAAGAAACTCGCGCAGACTGGCATAATTCTCGATGATACCGTTGTGCACCAATGCCAGTCGGCCGCTCTGCGACACATGAGGGTGGGCATTGACAGCCGACGGCTCTCCATGGGTGGCCCAGCGCGTGTGGGCTATACCCACACAGCCTGAGGTGTCGTGATGCTCCGCCAGTTGCTCCAGATTGGCCACCTTTCCTTTTTCCTTATATACATTGAGCTGCCCAGCGTTGTTGACAAGAGCCACACCCGCAGAGTCGTAGCCTCGGTACTCCAATTGTTTCAAACCTTGTATCAAGATGGGATAAGCATCTCTATATCCTATGTATCCTACTATTCCACACATGTCAAATAATTCTTGATTCTATGAACGTTTATGATATATTTTTGCAAAAGTAATAAATTAATTTGAAATAAAATTTCGACATTATGAGTTTTTTTCATACATTTGCATTTTCATTAGCATCATCATAAGAAATGAACGTACAAGAAGACATCAAAAACGCCGTTGAAACCCTTCGCAAGGGCGGCATTATCATATATCCCACGGACACGGTTTGGGGCATCGGCTGCGATGCCACCAACGAGGAGGCCGTGAGGCGTGTGTACAGCATCAAGCAGCGCAGCGACTCCAAGGCGATGATTTGCCTGACCGACTCTGCCGACAGATTGCAACGCTATGTGCGCAACGTGCCTGAAGTGGCATGGCAGATAGCCGAACTGGCCGTGAAACCTACCACCGTAATATTCAACCAAGGGGTGAACCTTGCCCCCAGCCTTCTGGCCGAAGACGGCAGCGTGGGCATGCGCATCACCAACGAAGCTTTCTCCAAGGAGTTGTGCTACCGTTTCCAGAAACCCATCGTTTCGACAAGTGTCAACATCAGCGGACAACCTGCCGCACAGAATTTCTGCGACATTTCAGAACAACTGCTCCAAGCCGCCGATTATGTATGTTTCAGCCGCCGACAGGAGAAGAAACCTCACACGCCGTCGAGCATCATCAAGATAGGAAAAGGCGGTGAAGTGGAGATTGTCAGAAGATAAAGGGCAACGTCATGAATGCACAACAACACACCATGATGCAAAAAGTCATCCGGTGGCGCGAACAATACATCAACGACCGCCAGTTCGTACTTTTGCTCAGTTTCCTCGTAGGACTCTTCGCGGCAGTGGCAGCTTTCATCCTGCACTGGATCATCAAAGAAATCGTGACACTGCTCACCTCCGGATTCTACATCAACACCTTCAACTGGATGTACTTGGTATATCCTGTCATCGGTATTTACCTCACCTCGCTTTTTGTGAGATATATCGTGAAGGATGAAATCAGCCACGGTATCACACGAATACTCTATGCCATCAGCAGCAAGAGAAGCCGGCTGAGGGGACACAACTGTTGGAGTTCGGTGATTGCCTCTGCCATCACCATCGGTTTCGGTGGCAGTGTGGGAGCCGAGGCCCCTATCGTGCTCACAGGTTCGGCCATCGGCAGCAATCTGGGACAATTGTTCAAACTCGACAACAAAACGCTGATGCTGCTGGTGGGATGTGGTGCGGCTGCTGCCATAGCAGGAATATTCAAGGCACCCATCGCCGGACTGGTGTTCACGCTTGAGGTGCTGATGATCGACTTGACCATGGCCTCGCTGTTGCCCATCCTCATATCCAGCGTTACAGCCACCTGTTTTACCTATATATTCACGGGAAGCGACTCGCTGTTTACTTTTACCCTTGACAGCAACTGGACGGTGGAACGTGTACCTGCCAATATTCTCTTAGGAGTCTTCGGTGGATTCATGAGTCTGTATTTCATCCGCACCATGAGTTTCTGTGAGGGACTGTTTGCCAAACTCAACGACAAACCGCTGGCCAAGCTTGCCCTCGGCGCACTCATCCTCAGTCCGCTGATTTTTCTTCTCCCTTCGCTCTACGGCGAGGGCTATTCGAGCATCAACATCCTGCTCAGCGGAAAGACAGAGCAACAATGGGAAACCATCATGAACAATTCGCCCTTTGCCGGCAACGCACAGATGCTGCTGCCCTATATCGGACTGGTGCTGCTCTCCAAGGTGTTTGCCACCTCAGCCACCAACGGTGGTGGAGGATGTGGCGGAACATTCGCTCCCTCATTGTTTATCGGTGCCTTCAGCGGTTTCTTCTTTTCGCGACTGTGGAACATGTATCAAATAGGTGTGCCCGTGCCCGAAAAGAATTTCTCGCTGCTTGGCATGGCGGCAGTGATGGCAGGCGTGATGCACGCACCACTGACGGGCATCTTCCTCATTGCAGAAATCACCGGTGGCTATGACATGTTCATTCCGCTGATGATTGTCAGCATCTGCGCCTACCTCACCATCATCATCTTCGAACCACACAGCATATATGGTATGCGCCTGGCACGACAGGGAAAACTCATCACTCACCATACCGACCATGCCATCCTGACACTGATGAGTCTGGACAGTGTCATCGACAAGCACTACACGGCAGTGAGCCCCGACCGCGACTTGGCCTCGCTGGTACATGCCATCAGCAAAAGCCACACCGACCTGCTGCCCGTGCTGGATGATGCCGGACATCTGCTGGGTGAAATTGACATCACAAAACTCAGGCACATCGTATTCCGCACAGAATTGTACCACCATTTCCATGTAAGGCAGCTCATGTCGCAGCCTCCCTGCACATTATCAGTGAACGACCCTATGGAAGAGGTCATGAAACGATTTGACAACAGTTCGGCCACCATGCTGCCTGTGCTCGACAACGACGGACACCTCAGAGGATATGTAACACGCAACCACCTCTATACCATGTACAGGAAAATGGTGGCAGACATGTCGGCTGAATGATTAATGATAAATGAAAAATTATGAAAGGAACCATAGATTGCTTCCTGCCTTATAACGGCATTGAAGACATTAGCGAAACATTGCAACAAGTAAAGGGCAGCCGTATGGTAAGCCATATATATCTGCTTACCCCAGAAGGAACAGAAGCCACCAATGAAGAATTAACCGGCTCTGCCTATATTCCCATTGAAGTGAAAGGACTCAAGTCGGCCGAAACCATGCGTGGTATCTGTAGCCGATGCACGGCCGACTACGCCTTGCTCTTCTTGACAGACAAAAACATCGTGTTGGGTCAATATGCCATATTGCGCATGGTGAGGGCCATCGCCGAAACCGAAGCCGCCATGGTGTATGCCGACCGATGGTGCAACGACAACGGTCAACCTTCGCCCCACCCCACCATCGACTGGCAAGAGGGAAGCCTGAGAGACGACTTCGACTTTGGAAGTGTGGTGATGGTCAGGGGAAGCCTGCTCCGCACATTTGCCGAAGAGCGGCAACACTCCACATTCAGCTATGCCGGATGGTACGAACTGTGGCTCTATCTGTGCAGGCACGGAAAGATGTTCCATATCAACGAAATGCTATACACCGAACAGCTGACTGACAAGAGAGCAAGCGGCGACAGGCAGTTTGACTATGTAAACCCCGCCAACAAAGAGGTGCAGCGAGAAATGGAAAAGGCTGTCACTGAGCATCTGGCCACCATAGGGGCTTTGGTGGATACTGCCACCTACAACACTCCCGACTTCAATGAACAGGATTTCGACTATGAGGCATCAGTGGTCATCCCCGTCAGAAACCGTGTGAAAACCATTGCTGACGCCGTGGACAGTGCCCTGGCACAAAAGGCTCCTTTCAAGTTTAACGTCATCGTGGTGGACAACCACTCTACCGACGGCACCACACAACTGCTTGCCGAATATGCACAGCACGAACAACGACTGATACACATCATACCCGAACGCCACGACCTTGGCATAGGGGGATGCTGGAACGTGGCCATCGACGATGAAAGATGCGGACGATTTGCCGTGCAGCTCGACAGCGACGACCTCTATTCGTCGCCACAGACGCTCCAGAGCATCGTCAAGGCGTTCTATGAGCAACATGCCGCCATGGTGGTGGGCAGTTACCGCATTTGCGACTTCAAGCTGAACACACTGCCGCCAGGACTCATCAGCCACGACGAATGGACCGATGACAACGGTTGCAACAATGCGCTGCGCATCAACGGACTGGGAGCACCAAGGGCATTCTTCACCCCCTTGCTCAGACAAATACGTTTTCCCAACACCAGCTATGGAGAAGACTATGCCGTGGGACTGGCTTTCTCAAGAAGATACCGCATTGGACGCATATTCACCGAGTTGTATCTCTGCCGACGATGGGAAGGCAACAGCGACGCCGCACTGAGCACGGAAAAGGTGAATGCCAACAATCTCTACAAAGACAAGCTGCGCACCATGGAACTGATGGCGCGACAGCAAATGGCAGCCGGCAAGGGAGACATCATGGCAGACAGTACACTGCTGAGATTCTTCAACCGGCAGATGGAACTGTGGGAAATGGCACGACACAACTACCGTGACCTGCAAGGAGCCAGACGCAGAGAGGTGGAAGTGGGCACGTTGCGCATCGCGCTGCAATATAATCCAGCACGGATTGTATCTACAGGAGCCAACATCAGCAAGGAGGCCTTGGCCAAACGGCCATGTTTCCTGTGCGGCGAAAACCGCCCTAAGGAACAAATCACCAAACATCTGGACAGGAGGTTTGAACTGCTGGTCAATCCTTTCCCTATTCTGCCTCACCACTTCACCATCCCCACCCGTGAGCATACACCGCAAAACATCGACTGCTGTTACCATGAAATACAGCAACTGCTGAAAATGCACAACGACCTCACCGTGTTCTACAACGGGCCTCATTGTGGAGCCTCGGCACCCGACCATGCACATCTGCAAGCGGGCACTTCGGGCATCGTAGCCTTGCAGGCGGCCTGGCCAAGACTGCAACGCAGCCTGCAGACCATCTACAGCACAGGAAGCGAGGGGGAGGATATATCCATCATTACCGAATGGCCTTGCCCCGCCCTGCTCATCAGAAGCAAGAAAGCCACAACGGGCGAACTGCTCATGAAGCGCATCGTGCGTGCACTGCCTGTACCCCAAGGGCACAGCGAACCCATGTTCAACCTGCTCTGCTGGCAGCAGGAAGACACCTGCCACACGGTGGTATTCCCCAGAGCCAAGCATCGCCCCGACTGCTATTATGCTGAAGGCGGAAACAAACGCATGGTTAGTCCGGGCGCACTCGACATGGCAGGACTCATCATCACACCAAGAGAAGAAGACTTTGAACAACTCACGGCCAAAGACATCGTTGTCATGCTGCGTGAGGTGTCGCTTGGTGAGGAGGAGATGAAACAGGTCATCGCACACATCAATAACGCCAACGATGAAACAGCATTATGTATGACAAACGCTTCGTGCTCGTTCCATGAACCCGACGTGCAGGTGGGCATACTGAGCGGAGAGGAAATACATTTTGCCCTCAACGGGAAATATATGGCCAAGGGCAACGCCGCAAGCGGACCACAGACCGTAACATTCTCCGAGGGAGGACTGTCGTGGGGCGGCAACCTCTATCGTGAGCTCACCTTCACTCCATGCAGCAAAGAAGCATCATTCTCGCTGCACAATGTGACCATAGGAGTGAATTTCCACTGGCAACGACAGGAGACACAGACGTTCCTCGGTACATTGAAACTGGTGGTAGAGGCCGGAAAAATAATCGCCATCAACATATTGCCCGTGGAAAGTTATCTTGTCAGCGTGATTTCAAGCGAAATGAAAGCCACCTCTTCACTCGAATTTCTCAAGGCACATGCCGTCATCTCGCGCAGTTGGCTGTTGGCACAGATAGAAAAGCGCAGGCACCAAGAAACGGGAGGTAACGGATTCTTCTCGTTCATCAAAAAAGACGACGAGCTCATCAGATGGTACGACCGCGACGACCATACCATATTTGATGTATGCGCCGACGACCACTGCCAGCGTTACCAAGGCATCACCAAGGCCACCAACAAACATGTGGAACAGGCTGTTCACGACACCAAGGGGCGCATATTGACTCACCATGGGGAAATATGTGATGCTCGTTTCAGCAAATGCTGTGGAGGGGCCACCGAGGAATTCCAATATTGCTGGGACAATAACCCAAGACCTTATCTTGTAAGTGTGAACGACAGTGATGGACAGTCTTTGCCTGACCTTAGCGTGGAAGAAAATGCCGAGCGATGGATAAGAACATCGCCCAAGGCTTTCTGCAATACCAACGACCGCAGGATTCTATCGCAGGTGCTCAACGACTACGACCAGGAAACAGCCGACTTCTTCCGGTGGAAAGTGGAATATACCCAGGATCAACTGAAACAGCTCATCAGCGAAAACATGAAAATTGACCTGGGAGACATTCTCGACCTCGTTCCCATAGCCCGTGGAAAAAGCGGAAGAATATGGAAACTGAAAATCGTGGGCACCAAGGGAACATTTGTCATCGGCAAAGAACTGGAAATCAGGCGTACACTGAGCGCTTCCCACCTCTATAGCAGTGCCTTCGTAGTGGATAAGGACATGCTGAAGGAGGGCATTCCACAACGGTTTATCCTCACAGGTGCCGGATGGGGACACGGCGTGGGGCTCTGCCAGATAGGTGCTGCCGTGATGGGCGAACAGGGCTACAGCTACGACAGCATATTGCTCCACTACTACCGCGATGCGGAAATCAGAAAGATATATTAAAAGCATATTCATTATACGACTCATGATGAAACAGATTGTCAACACCCGGAGAAAATCACCATGGACATGGGTTCCCACTCTGTATTTCGCCGAAGGCCTGCCATACGTTGCGGTAATGACCATATCGATGATATTATACAAGCAGTTGGGACTGACCAATGCCGAAATCACATTCTACACCTCATGGCTGTATCTGCCTTGGGTCATCAAGCCGATGTGGAGCCCCTTCATCGACGTGGTGAAGACCAAACGATGGTGGGTGGTGTCCATGCAGTTGCTCATCGGGGCTGCGTTCGGTGGTGTGGCATTCACCATACCCACCGATTTCTGGCTGCAGGGCACACTGTTCTTTTTCTGGCTGATGGCCTTCAGCAGTGCCACACACGACATTGCAGCCGACGGTTTTTATATGATTGGGCTCAACGAGCACGACCAGGCTTGGTTTGTGGGCATCAGAAGCACCTTCTACCGTGCCGCCAACATATTCGGACAGGGAGTGCTGGTAATGATTGCAGGCAACCTGCAGGTATATTTCCGCGGAAGCATCAAATATTCATGGAGCCTGATGTTCTATGGTGTCACCGGACTGTTCATCGCCCTTTGGCTATGGCACAGCATGGTGTTGCCACACCCCAAGGAAGACCGAGGCATCGAGCGGCCACAGACCAATGAAATCATTCCCAAATTCATTCACTCAATCCAGACATTCTTCTCCAAGTTTTCCGCCAGGGAAACACTTATAGCCATCTGCTTCATGCTGCTATACCGCATGCCTGAGGGACTGTTGGCCAAAGTGTCGCCGCTGTTCCTCATCGACAAGCCCAGCAACGGCGGACTGGGGCTTTCGCCGCAGGAATATGGCTTTGTACAAGGCACAGTGGGCATCATCGGTTTGACATTGGGAGGCATTCTGGGCGGCATGGCTGCCGGAAAAGACGGGTTGAGACGCTGGTTGTGGCCTATGGTATGTGCCATCACCCTGCCCGACCTGGTGTATGTCTATATGAGCTACGACATGCCATCATCATTCACCATCATCAACATCTGTGTGTTTATCGAGCAGTTTGGCTATGGTTTTGGCTTTACGGCTTATATGCTATACCTTATATATTATAGCCAGGGCGAATACAAGACATCCCACTATGCCATCGGCACCGCATTCATGGCTCTGTCGATGATGTTGCCCGGACTTGTGGCAGGCTTCCTGCAGCAGCAGGTGGGCTATTTCTGGTTCTTCATCATCGTCATCGCTCTCTGCTCCATCACTTTCATCGTATCATCTAAAATTAGCGTCAGTCCTGAATTCGGGAAAAAGAGCATTGAAGACGAATGGGAAAGGAAACAAGATAAATGACAAAAGGGAAACAAACGGTAATCAACGATATTTCGCGTGAAAAGAAAATATATCGGGTCACGCTGTGGGGCAGTTTGGTCAACATGCTGCTGGTGGCCATAAAATTTGTCTTTGGCATCGTTGGCTGTTCCGCAGCGATGATAGCCGATGCGGTGCACTCTCTGTCAGACCTTGTTACAGATGCTGTGGTCATCGTGTTTGTCAAGCTCAGCAACAAACCACAGGATGAAGACCATGACTACGGACATGGCAAATACGAGACCTTGGCCACATCCATCGTAGGCCTGTCGTTGTTGTTTGTGGGTGTGCTCATCCTGTATAATGGCGTGGAGAAAATCTATGCGGCAATACAGGGTGAAACGCTCCAGCAGCCGGGCATAGTAGCACTGTTTGCAGCCGTGGTGAGCATCATGCTCAAGGAGTGGACTTACCAATTCACGGTGAGCGTGGGCAAAAAGGTCAATTCGCAGGCAGTGATAGCCAATGCCTGGCATCATCGCAGCGATGCTTTGTCGTCGATAGGCACGGCCATCGGTATCAGTGGTGCCATATTCCTGAGCGACAAATGGGTGGTGCTCGACCCCATAGCGGCTGTCATCGTGAGCCTTTTCATCATGAGAACAGCATGGCTGCTGATGAAACAGGCTTCTGACGAACTGCTGGAAAAAAGTCTGCCCAAGGATATCGAACAGGAAATCATCAGTATTGTGGAAGAAGAAGAGGGCGTGACGGGCATACACAACCTGCGCACACGCCGCATAGGAAGCCTTATCGCCATGGAGATGCACCTGCGTATGCCTGGCGACACCTTGCTCTATGTGGCTCATCAACATACATCCAGAATAGAACGCCGCCTCCGCAGACGTTTCGGCAAAGGCACACTCATCAGCATACATGTAGAGCCCATAAAAGTGGAGGGCAGATATGTAGCCCCCCACTCTTCCTGATTTTTGGGTTGACGCCTAAAGACGCATTATTCATACTCTATTCCACCACCACTTTCTTATTGCCTTTCAGATAAATGCCACGGATAGCGGGTTTGCCCGTAATACGCATACCTTGCAGAGTGAAGTAAACATCATCGTCCATGCGGTCAGCGGTATTTTGTCTGATACCTGTGCCGCCTTTCATCAACTGCTGAAGTCCAGCCAATGCATCCACCACATCGCCCTTGCCATTGTGAGGACCGCTGTGTGAGTTGAGGCTCATGCTGATTACCGCACGCTGTTGGCTGTTTCTGACATAGCCCTGCAGATAGGCCAGCGAGTTGAGCAAATACCAGCTGCTGCTTAACGAGGGGTCATAATCGGTGTCACTGTCAGAAGGGAAAAACAGGCAAGGCACCAAATCTGCATCAGGGGCCATACCGCCCCAGTTGTGATGGTGTGAAGATGTTCAATTCCTGGGCGTGAGCATTGCGCTTTGCTTCCCTGATTGAACTTGCGCAACTTGAATCAAATAATCAAAGAGATTCAACTACATTTCTACCCCAACACCACATCGAGCACCATCATGAGAGTGAAGCCCACAGCAAATCCGACAACCCCGATGTTGGAATGTTCTCCTTCAGAAGTTTCAGGTATCAGTTCCTCAACCACCACATAGAGCATGGCACCTGCGGCAAACGCCAGCAGATAAGGCAGCACGGGAGTCATCACAGAAGCAAGCAAGATGACAATGATGGCTCCAATAGGTTCGACAATTCCGCTAAGACTACCCAGCATGAACGAACGTCTGCGGGTGTTGCCCGCCGCCCTCATGGGCATGGAGATTATGGCACCTTCTGGAATATTCTGTATGGCAATACCCAGCGACATGGCCAGGGCGCCCATGGCGCTGATGCCTGCATCTCCCTGTAAAGCACCTGCCAGCACCACTCCAACGGCCATACCTTCGGGCAAATTGTGGATGGTGACAGCCAACGACAACATCGCCGTGCGCGAGAGATGACTCTTGGGTCCCTCGGCAGTGCTGTCGCCGGGATGAAGGTGCGGAGTGAAATGGTCGACAAGCAACAGAACGGCTATACCGGCAAGAAAACCCACAGCTGCCGGCATCACCGCCCACTTGCCCATATCCTCGCACATCGTCATGCCGGGAATGAGGAGCGACCACACTGAGGCTGCTATCATCACACCTGAGGCAAAACCCAATAGTGCCTTCTGAACACGCACGGGCATCTCGTCTTTCATGAAAAAGACAAAGGCTGAACCTATGATTGTTCCTAACACAGGTATCAACAAACCCAATATCAATCCTTCCATAACATATACATTATTAAATATATTACCTTTTTCAAGTTTCGTAAGTATCCACTTGTGGTTAACAAGCGTTCAGAGAGCGGGCTGTGCGCTGCTGCCCCTACAGGGCAAGCCTTGAACATCGGCGATTGTTCCCTGATTGCACTTGCACAACTTATAATACCTTATTATATATAATCACATCATCTGAGATGGCATATAATGAAAAAAGCATCCACCAGTGTAGTGGATGCTCCTTCAAGTTGGGATACTCGGACTCGAACCAAGAATGACAGGACCAGAATCTGTAGTGTTACCATTACACCATATCCCAATTTTTCTTTGCAGTCATTTTGTTTCCTGATTGCGATTGCAAAGGTACGCATTTTTTTTGAACTACCAAAAAAAAATCCGACTTTTTTCTAAAAATATTCAAAATAATGCGCTTTTATACCCTTATTACAATAAAAAGGGGTATCTTTGCACCATCAAACATGCAAAT
>SFEK01000170.1 GCA_004557285.1 Bacteroidales bacterium
CAAGTATATCTCGGTAGAAGCATACAACCATGAATGTCGTGAACATGTGATGAAGTTTACTGCCGAATGGCGCAGTCTGACAGAGCAGATGGGCTATTGGGTGGACCTGGACAACCCCTATATCACTTACGACAATAAATATATTGAAACCTTGTGGTGGCTGCTGAAACAGCTTTACAATAAGCAACTGCTCTACAAGGGCTATACCATTCAGCCTTATTCTCCTGCCGCAGGCACCGGACTGTCGAGCCATGAACTGAACCAGCCCGGATGTTACCGTGACGTGAAAGATACTACTGTAACCGCACAGTTCTTGATGCTCGACCCCAAGGAGGAAATGACCGCATGGGGCAAGCCTTATTTCTTAGCATGGACCACCACACCTTGGACCCTGGCCGCCAACTCGGCACTCTGTGTGGGACCCAACATCGATTATGTGGCTGTGCAGACTTACAATCCTTATACGGGAGAACCTATCACTGTAGTCATTGCTGAGGCACGGCTGGGTGCTTACTTCAATCCTGCGGGAGAGCAGGCAGAACTGGCTGATTACAAAAAAGGCGACAAGGTGATTCCCTACAAGGTGATTGCACGATACAAGGGCACCGATCTGGTGGGCATGAAGTATGAACAGCTGCTGCCCATGATCAGTCCGATGACCGACGGTGCTTTCCGTGTGATACCCGGTGACTATGTCACCACAGAAGACGGTACGGGTATCGTTCATATTGCTCCTAACTTTGGTGCCGATGATGCTCTCGTGGCCAAAAAGGCGGGAGTGCCTGCCATCGTGCTCATCGGCAAGAAGGGAGAACAACGCCCCGTGGTTGACCTGGAGGGTAAATACTATCTTGTGGAAGACCTTGATGACGAATTTGTGAAGAACTATGTGAATGTCGAGGCTTGGAGCAGATATTCGGGACGCTATGTGAAGAATGCCTATGACGATAACCTCACAGACAAGGATGAAACGCTTGATGTGACCATCTGCATGGACTTGAAAGCCGAAAACAAGGCATTCAAGATAGAGAAACATGTGCACAATTATCCACACTGTTGGCGTACGGACAAACCTATCCTTTATTATCCATTGGATAGCTGGTTTATTCGTTCTACGGCCTGCAAGGAGCGCATGGTGGAACTGAACAAAACCATCAACTGGAAACCTGAAAGCACTGGTACTGGACGATTTGGCAACTGGCTCGAAAACTTGAACGACTGGAACTTGAGCCGTAGCCGATTCTGGGGTACACCATTGCCCGTGTGGAGAGATGAAGACGGAAACGAATTGTGCATTGGGTCGCTGCAGGAGCTCTATGATGAGATAGAGAAGAGTGTGGAGGCTGGATTGATGGACAGTAACCCCTTGAAGGACAAAGGATTTGTTCCTGGTGATTACTCACAGGAAAACTACGACAGAATCGACATGCACCGACCCTATGTTGACCACATTGTGTTGTGCAGCGAGACTGGCAAACCCATGAAACGTGAAACTGACCTCATTGACGTGTGGTTTGATTCGGGTGCCATGCCTTATGCTCAGATTCACTATCCGTTTGAAAATGCTGATGCAGTGGATAAGCATTTGGCATTCCCCTGCGACTTCATCAACGAGGGTGTTGACCAGACACGAGGCTGGTTCTTTACGCTGCATGCCATTGCCACTATGGTGTTTGACAGTGTGGCTTACAAAAATGTCATCTCCAGTGGACTTGTGCTTGATGCCAAGGGCAACAAGATGAGCAAGCGTCTGGGCAATGCTGTCGATCCCTTTGAAACTTTGGAGAAATATGGCACTGATGCTGTGCGATTCTATATGCTTACCAACTCTGCCCCTTGGGACAACCTGAAGTTTGACGTGAATGGCGTTGACGAGGTGCGCCGCAAGTTCTTCGGCACTTTGTTCAATACCTATTCGTTCTTCAGCCGTTATGCCAATGTGGATGGCTTTGACTACGCTCAGCCAGAGGTGCCCGTGGAAAAGCGTCCGGAAATCGACCGCTGGATCTTGTCTGCACTCAACTCGCTCGTCAAGGGCGTGGATGAGGCACTTGAAGATTACGAGCCTACCAAGGCAGGACGACTGATCGATGCCTTTGTCAACGACGACTTGAGCAACTGGTATGTGCGACTAAATCGCAAACGCTTCTGGGGCAAGGATATGGACGAAGACAAACTCTCGGCTTATCAGACATTATATAACTGCCTGGAAACTGTAGCCAAACTTTTGGCTCCATT
The DNA here is from genome assembly GCA_004557285.1 of Bacteroidales bacterium. Classification (GTDB taxonomy): domain Bacteria; phylum Bacteroidota; class Bacteroidia; order Bacteroidales; family Bacteroidaceae; genus Prevotella. The sequence continues at coordinate 2,239 of SFEK01000170.1, forward strand.
CTCGCCGTTCTATGCCGACCAGCTATATCTTGATCTCATTCGTGCTACTGGTCGTTCGCAGGTCGTATCTGTTCATTTGGAACAATTCCCTGTAGCCGATGAGCGTCTTGTGGACAAGGATCTGGAGGCTCGCATGGAGATGGCACAGAACATTACCTCTATGGTATTAGCATTGCGCCGTAAGGTGAACATCAAGGTGAGACAACCGCTGCAGAGCATCATGATACCTGCTGTTGATGAGGCACAACGCAACCATATCGAGGCTGTTAAAGACTTGATTGCCAGTGAGGTGAATGTCAAGGAACTCAAGTTTGTCGAGGGTGCCGGTATTCTGGTCAAGAAGGTGAAGTGCAACTTCCGTACTATGGGCAAGAAATTCGGCAAACTGATGAAGGGTATTGCGGCACAGATGGGTGAACTCAGTCAGGAGCAAATCATCGCTCTGGAGCAGCAGGGAAATATCCTGCTGACCGTTGACGGACAAGAGGTGACTGTGGAGGCTGCAGATGTGGAAATCATCAGTGAGGATATCCCCGGATGGCTGGTGGCCAACGAGGGCAACCTGACCGTGGCTCTTGACGTGGAACTGACCGACGAACTGCGCAACGAGGGAATGGCGCGCGAACTGATCAACCGCATTCAGAACCTGCGTAAGGACAGCGGACTGGAAATTGTTGACCGTATCCATGTCACCATTGCTGAAAATGATCAGGTTGTTGCTGCTGTAAACGCTTTTGCTGACTATATCAAGGGTCAGGTGCTTGCCGACAGCATCACTGTTGCACCTAATGATGGCACGGAGGTTGAGTTTGACGACTTTGCCGTGAACATCAAGGTGGACAAGGTGTAAGGAGAAGTGAGAAACCTTTTAATTTTAAAATATCTGATTATGGCTGAAAAAACACGTTATAGCGATGAGGAACTCGAGGAGTTCAAGGCTATTATCAAGGACAAACTGGCCGTAGCTCGAAACGACTATGGCAAGATGATGAAGCAGCTGATGAATGCTGACGGAAATGATGTGGACGACACGTCACCAACCTATAAAGTGCTGGAAGAGGGTAGTGCCACGCAATCCAAGGAGGAATTGATGCAACAGGCTGCCAGGCTGCAGAAATTCATTCAGGGATTGGAGGGTGCGCTCATCCGAATTGAAAACAAAACATACGGCATCGACCGCATCACAGGCGAACTTATACCCAAGGAACGTCTGCGTGCGGTGCCTCATGCTACACTCAGTGTGGCATCGAAGAATGCCATGAAACATTAATGCTGGAGAATATCAACGTGGATAATAAGGGAAAGAAAGGTCTGCTTGTGGCATTGTTTATCGTGTTGCTGCTGGTCATCGACCAAGTCATCAAAATTGAAGTAAAGACAGGTATGCGGCTTCATGAAAGCATACGCATCACCGACTGGTTTTATATCAGTTTCATCGAAAACAATGGCATGGCCTACGGTATGACCATTATCAACAAGCTGGTGCTGAGTATTTTCCGCATTGTCGCCATCAGTGTGCTTGGCTATTATCTGTGCAGACAGATCAAGCTGGGTGCTCGCAACTTCTACATTGCCTGCCTTGCCCTTGTATGGGCAGGGGCGGCAGGCAATTTGATTGATTGCATGTTTTATGGGTTGATTTTCAATGCCTCATCGCCTTATTACCTCTCTTATTTCGTTCCGTTCGGACAGGGATACGCTCCATTTCTCATGGGGAAGGTTGTGGATATGTTCTATTTCCCACTGATTGTTACTACCTGGCCTGATTGGGTGCCGTTTTGGGGAGGTGATGCTTTTGTTTTTTTCAGTCCGGTGTTTAATTTTGCCGACTCTTGCATCAGTGTGG
>SFEK01000171.1 GCA_004557285.1 Bacteroidales bacterium
CAACAATCATCAGTATTCCGATGAGGATGTCTTCACCACCGACGAGCAGTTCTCCTCCGAGAACAATCTGCTCTACCAGTGGGTCACCTATCACATCCTGCCCATGCGCCTCCAGGCCAATAAGCTGGTGTACCATTGCAATGAGCTGGGATTCTCCATCAGCAACCCCTACCGCTATACCTTGCCTGTAGTGGAATGGTATCCCACCATGGGCAAGCCTCGTCTGCTCAAGATTATAGAGACCAAGGCCAGCAATGGTGTGTTCCTCAACCGCTTCCCCAATCTGGAAAACGGCATCAAAGGAACTGGTTTCGAAATCAGCTGTGACGAGGATAAGGTGGGAAGCTATGTGGACCGCTCCAACGAGCTTACCATCGTGAACGATATAGAGAATGCATGCATCTACCCCATCGATGCTCCCTTGTCATACAACGATAAGGTGCGAGACAATCTGCATCGCGAACGAATAAGATTTGATGGAATGGCTCTCTTCCCCGAAGCTGCCACCAACGGCATTCGACGTGCCGAGTCCACCGAGGACCGCTATCAGCATGTGTATATTCCTGCTGATAAATACTACCGCTACTTCAGCAACATGCGCATCATGAGCGATGACACCAACTTCATCTACTTCAATGGCTATAAGGTCAACTGGGCCAACTATACCCAGGATGAGATGAAGGCCATCGGTCATTATGACATCATGTTCCAGTTGCCACCGGTACCACGCAGAGGTACATACGAACTGCGCTACAAGACTCTGGCCACAGGAGCACGCGGTATAGTGCAGATCTATTTCGGCAGCGATCCGGACAACCTACCCGTAGCAGGTATTCCTATCGATATGACCAAAGGACTGGTGGAGGCCTTCGGTGAGAGTGCAGTATGGGGTGACCTTACCGATGAGGGACGAGATGAGGAGGAGATTTACGAGATAGATCATAACCTGCGCAACCACGGACTCATGAAGAGCGCAAGGCATGAGGTGCACGAAGGAAACCCTGCACTCACCGCTCGCGACGATTCTCGCTGCTGCCGACATATCATCGTCCGCCAGACACTTGACCCCAACCAGACCTATTACGTTCGCTTCAAGAGTGTGCTCGACTCTGACAAGAAGGAGCTGTATATGGACTATATGGAATGGTGTCCCAAGGAGGTCTATGACAATCCCAGCGATCCCGAGGACGTCTGGTAAACAGAACCATCAAGCCTGACCACTGACAGCAAGAGTCTGCGGAAAGGCCATTTCTCGCTTCCCGCTTCTTCTAAGGCATAGAGGTATATGTCCTGAGGAGGAGCGGGAAGCATCTTTTCTGTCATTTTTTTTTGGGGGGGCATTGAGACTATATTTGTCTAACATACGGCAAAAAACTTTGTGAAATTCGTCTGCCATAAAGAAAATTTCTGTAAATTTGTCTTCGGTGAACATAGCGATTATTGATTGTGCTACTTTGTAATTGAGCACTATAAAGGTCAACAATTTTCGCTAATCACCAAATTTACAGACAATTATATTTCGTCGAACTCACTTTAACCTATTTGGCAATAATGCTTAACCATTCCGACACGAACCATAAACAATTGATTTCCATGAGACGTTACCACCTTCTTCCACTCCTGTTTGTCTGCATCGCATCTCTTGCAGGCGATAATGTTCTGCCCTATTGGGCCATAGGCGGCTTTGTGCGTCCCGAAGGCAAGAACCCGATGGTGGAACCCATCGCAAACAACCTCTTCTATTGCCCAATGAAGAAGGCGCAGGTGAAATGGGAGTGCGCCGATACGTTCAATCCTGCAGCAGTGGTGAAGGACGGCAAGGTGTGTGTGCTCTACAGGGCTGAAGACGACCCCAATGCCGGCATCGGGGGGCGTACCTCGCGCATCGGCCTGGTGGAAAGTGCCGATGGCCTGAACATCGACTATCGCTCGCCTTCGCCCGTCATGTACCCCGACCAGTCGGCCATCTCACAGGAGTACGAGTGGCCGGGCGGTGTGGAAGACCCGCGTGTGGTGGAAGCCGAAGTGGACGGCAAACCCCTCTTCGTCATGACATACACGTCGTGGAACCGTAAGACAGCACGCTTGAGTGTTGCCACAAGTCGCGACCTCAAGACGTGGACACACCACGGCCCATGCTTCCGCACAGCACACGACGGCAAGTTTGCCAACCTTGCATGCAAGTCGGGTTCCATCGTCACAGAAATCAAAGACGGACGCCTGCAGGCAGCAAAGATAATGGTCGACGGCGAGAGCAAGTACTTCATGTACTGGGGCGAGGAGTGGGTGTGCGGCGCAACAAGCGACGACCTCATCATCTGGACCCCCATCGTGGATGCAAACAAGGAACTGCTCTATCTGGCAAGGACCCGTAAAGGATACTTTGACAGCAACCTCACAGAATGTGGTCCGCCGGCAGTCGTCACCAAAGACGGCATAGTGCTCATCTACAACGGCAAGAATGCAAGCGGCAGCAGTGGCGACCCTTGTTACGCCTCTGGCACTTATGCCGCCGGGCAGATGCTCTTCAGCCGGGACAATCCCCTTCAACTCCTCGACCGGCTCGACAAACCCTTCTTCCGCCCCATTACAGACTTCGAGAAGAGCGGCCAGTACGCTGCCGGCACAGTCTTCACGCAAGGTCTCGTCTGGCATCAGGGCAAATGGTTCCTCTATTATGGCTGCGCCGACTCCTTTGTTGGCGTTGCCGTCTGCGACCCCACAACCTCGTCGCACGAAGGCGACCCTATCGTCTCGGCACAAGTACCGTCGGGCGTCATTAATCAGCAGGCCACATTGGACACAGGAAAGATGACTTGCTTCGTAAACTCCAGCAGCGGATACGTCAACGAAAGCGAGAAACCACAATACATGAACACCAGTTACATCTATCCCGGCAGGAAATGGTGCGACACGAGCACAGAGCGACCATGGCTCATCCTGGAGTTCACAGCCATCTACGAAGTCAGTCGTCTGGTCTTTCGCGATGTGGAAGGACACGAAACGAACTGCGGCAACGTGCCCGAATACTGGGTTTACGGCAGAACAAAAACAAGCGAAGACTGGACACTCCTGGCGCATGAAGACGGCGTAGGCAACCAGGCAACGAAAAATATCTCGTTCCCTCCGGCAGAAGTACGATACCTCAAACTTGTCTTCTCACGAGGCATACGCCCAAGCGGCGAACCGGACAATGCCATTCGCCTCTACGGCTGCGACGTTTACGGACACTTTGTGAGCGAGATACCACGCTCCGACGGCAACATAAGCATCGGCAAAACCATCCTTGCCGCCCACGATACACCCGACGCAACCCATAGTGCACTCAATCTTCTCACTGGCACACCGGCTGCCGAACGCCCCTGGAAACCAACAACACCCGTTCTGGAAACAGACCCATACCGCTACGTCATAGTCGATTTGGAACAGACCTACGACATCAAACGGCTGCTCCTGTGGGACGCAAAAAGCATCGATGCCACCGCAACCAACATGAATGCCTACCAAATATACATCAGCGAAGAAACTCCCAACCTCAGCCTTATCACCAAATCAGGCGATACGAATACATGCTGGACACAGGTTGCAGACAAGAAATCCACAGGCTCCCTCAACAAGAAAATCGTTTCGTTCGCCACACCAATCCGTGGCCGATACGTCAAACTCGTCTTCCCTCGCACCTCTGCAGGCATGAATAATGCCGACCAGCCCGCACTCTATGCCTTCCACATCTACGGCACATTGGCAGAAGACGTTGACGCCATCGGACAAATCCCCAATGCCAATCCTTCAGACAAGGACGACGAAGCCATATATACACTTTCAGGCATCAAGGTAGAAAAGGGTAAACAAAAGCCCGAACTCTACATAAAGTCCGGGCAGAAAGTATTGCTTCGTTAAGTGATTCAGAACTTGAAGCCAAGCGTACAGGTGACAGTCTGACGCGTCAAATCAACACCAGCATCGTCATTTCATGGCATGATATCATCATTTCATGGCATGATACCATCATTTCATGCCATGATATCGTCATTTCATGCTGTGTTTGGTTTGAGGCATAGGGATAAGACGGCTAAGGTAT
>SFEK01000172.1 GCA_004557285.1 Bacteroidales bacterium
AACACTTGTTTTATTAGTTAAAAAAGGCTAAAAGTGTAAAAGCACAACTATTTCTTAGCCTTCAGTTACAAGAAACAGATGTGCCAATGCACAAATTGGCACTGGCACATCTGAGAATAGGGTTGAAATCATTTAGCCAATTTAGTTGACACCTGACGGCCATCGGCCATGGTATCTACCTTGATCAGCACTCCACGGTAAGAGGCATTGACGCGCACACCCTGTGGGGTATAGTAAGCGGTGCTTACCACAGCGGCGTCAGCCCCAGTCTGGTTGATGGACGACACAGAGTCTTGGCACAGGCCAAATCCACCCATTGCATTGGCGGCACGAACACAGAAATCATTGTCGGATGCAGCGGCCGGAACATAAGAACATCCAGAGGTCATTTCAACGAAGACACCGCGGTTGAAGATGGCATAGGCAGTAGCACCTTCAACAGCATTCCATTTGAGTGTGGTACCATCGAATGTCAGACCTTCAACGTTTGTCTGGGCAGCCAGTTCTGCAGGAGTCCAGTTGGTGAACACCTTGTCGATGGCATATTCCTCTGCTTCTTCAGCAGTGAGGATGGTTTCGTAAGTATTCTGCTTGCTGTCTTTGGTGAACGTGGCCACAAAGCTCTCGGGAGAAATGACATTGCCCTCGCTGTCCATGGTGTTGTATTCCACAAACTTGTCGGCTGGTACGCCCATTCCGGCAAAGGTCCAGCGGTTGGCATTCAGACGCTCAGGTTGCAGCAAGGTGGTGTTGATATAAGCACAACGGGGATTATCGTTCCACGCACGGCCATAATTGAACTTCTGCGCCTTGCTGTCGATGGTGCATCCGCTGAATACATAACCAAACTTGTTGCTGCTGATGATGGTAGAGGGCGCTGTAAGGGTACATTCGCCCGAACCATCGGCATTGCGTGGCTCTACGGTCAGGGTGCAACGGTTGAAGAACACGTCACCGCCGCCACAGATGAAATCTACTGTACCATGGATGTCGGAGGTCTCGAAATAATACTGTGACGCATTGTTTGAATAATAAGTGTCTTGGTAAGAAAGCATACGCACATTCTTGCAGATGGTGCGCTTGCCCTTGTCCTGCAGACATACCGCACGGCCTGCAAAGCCCGGCTGATAGTAGTCGTAGGCATTCTTCAAGGTGAGGTCTTGCATATAAGTATTTTCGCCGGTCACCAGGATGGTGGCTGTGACGCCGATACCCTCCACTTCGGGTTTGTTGACAATGATGGTACTGTCCATGCTCTGACCAATCAAAGAAATGTTGTTGCCTGAGATGGGTGTCAACACGGTGTTGCCCAGGTCGTAGGTGCCATCAGGCACAAAGATAAAGGTGCGCTCAGTGGCCGATGCATTGGCATTGGCTATCTCAAGTGTGGTGAGCAGGTGGCCGGCATCTCCGGCACGCACTACATAATAGCCCTGGGCATTCTTCTCGATGGGTGCGCTCTCCACATTGGCTACAATCACCTTGTGCAGATATACACCATTGCTGAAGTTGAGGGTCACGGTACCGGCACCGCCAGTATATTCGAATGAACGCGACTGGCCATCGGTGCCAACAGGCACACTCACCGAACCTACCGCATTGCCGGCGGCATCGTTGAGGGTGATGGTGCTTGAATTGCCGTAACGGCACAATTCGAGGATGATATAGGCATGACCGCCTACGAGCAGGTCGATGGTGCCTCCTGCATTGATGGTCCAGCCGTGGGTGCCATCATGGAATGCGCCATTGGTGGCATTAAAGGCCTCATGGTCTTCGTCGTAGAAATACTGGTCGCGCAAATCAAAGGTATAGCGGGCACTGGTGCTTTCCACCTCAATGTCGGTGACAAGTGCATAGAGGTCAAGATCGGATGTCACCACATCATCGGTGGTGTATTTGCGCCCTCCTTGGGCAGATACAGCCCAGCCACGATAAGCCTGTCCTTCGGGAACGGTCACATCGGCCACCGTATGAACAAACGCTCCGATGGCGGCATCTTTCTCCACGAGCTGCGTGCCGATTACCGAACCGTCAATATTATAATAGGTAAGGGTAAAGTCGGGTTTGAACACACAATTGATGTTATAGGTGATTTCCTGTCCATTGGCAGCCACCACGATGCTGGCCACTGTGCTGCTGTCGGTTGTGGTATAAGTGACACTGGAAATTTCGCCATTGTCGGCCACAATATCGGTAAGCGGGTTGCTCTCGCCTATCATCTGTTCAGCCTTGGAAATCTCTACGGTTGCCACCATGTTGCCCTGGGCATCTTCCTCGCAGATGTCTGCAGCAAAATACTGCACGCCATTGACCTTGAACGATCCAAGCGCAGGGGTCTTCGACATATCCACGTTGCCATAGATATCGAGCTGCATGAGATAAGCATTCTGGTTGTCGGTGATGTTGGTGAACTTCAACTGGCAGTTGGTGCGGTTTACCGCAACATCCACATCACATCCAGCGGCGGGGTTGGCTACACTTGACGAGAGCAACACCCAATCATCATCGCCGTCACCCTTGGCCCACAGTTTCCATCCACGTTTGCTGCCTGTTGCACCATGCATGAAATGCACCTTGGTGATGGAAGCAAGCGGCGAAGTGACGACATAAGGATTATCGCTCTTGGCAGCCATCAGCATACCACCCTCCCATGTAGGGAATTTACCCGTATTGAAATTTGAAGCACCGATCTGCGTGTTAAATACAGTAAAGGTGAGTTGCTCATGACTGTATTTGGTTGACCATGTCACGAAGGTTTCCACCTCCTTGGCAGAAGTCTCATAGTCGCCCCACTCAGTGAAGTCGGTCGAATAAAGTTCCTTCTCCTGTACAGCCGACACAAACACCACCTGGATTTTGTAGAGGTAGCTGTTGTCGGTGGTCACCAGTTCTACATAGCCATTGGTCACATCTGCGGTAGAAGCCTTGCAGGAAGTGACATCTTCAGTGACTGCAACGCCACCAAGGGTGTAATTGTGGTAGCCGGGATAAGAGGTGACAGTAACCACATCACGGGTTGACTTCACGGGCACACGCACAATGGTGCCCTTGTTGACCTGCACATCACTACTGCGGTCTTTTGCATTAAACTTGCCATTGGTGGCATCAACATAAAGGCTTACGCCTTCCACGTCTGATTCCACATAACCTGTATTGCCCTGATAGGCTACGGTAGAAAGCGACGCCGGGATACGGTTCTGGAAATCCCAGGTGGCAGTCACATCACCTTGTGCCTTGGCCCAACAAGTTACGAGAATCAACAGGCACAATGTGCCCAATCTCTGAAAATGTTTGTTCATTTTTTTTAATTTGGTTAGTAAATTATTTCTTTTTTCTTCACAAGAAGAATTTGCCTGCAAAGGTAAATAATTTTTTGTTATGTTGTGCGTTTTGCCAATAAAATTTTTATGGACAACTTTAACATTATTATAAATAAAGTAAAGCATGCAAGTGAACATTATACACTTATCAGCGCAAGATGCACATATTTTGCTATCTTTTGTTGACAAAATAGGGGGCATTATTATTTTTAACATATCAATTGTTGCATTTTTTTGAAAAAATTTCTTGTATTACCAACATTTTTTTTACTTTTGCAACAGAGAAATTAAAATAAGCATTGCAACAATTATCAATCACAACAACAAAAGTAACTATTTTGCTTATGAGTAAATGGAGAAAACACATTTTGGCTATTACTCTACTGGGGATAAGTTGCTCCGTACAAGCACAGACGTCAATGGTGATGACCTTGACCGATGATACGAGCAGCGAATACTCGCTTGACGATGTCAATAAGATTGAGTTCTATGGCCAAGGACTTACCATCAGAATGAAAGATGGCAAGGGGTCTAATGCCATGTATGGAGAAATCCGGAAAATCACATTCAAGGACAATGCCACTGGCATCAATGCACAGGTGGTGGCCACCAACGGCATGCAGCTCTACAAAGAGGGAATGACCATCGGTGTGCGCAATCTTGACCAAGGTACAGCCTACAGGGCCATGGTTGTTGATTTGAGCGGAAGAACACTCATGAACCTCCACAACTGGGACGGTCAACCCATCAGTATCGCATC
>SFEK01000173.1 GCA_004557285.1 Bacteroidales bacterium
TACATTGAGCGTATCGTTCCGCTTTATCCGTTGAGCCGTGACCGATACCGATACGAGAATCTGATAAAAGTGCTTTCATTGTATCGGATGACTCTTGGTCAACCACGACAGGAAGAACTTCTGCAACTGCTGAAGGACATGCATCTTTCATACGAGCAATTGCACGAACTGACCATAGACTTATGTCCTTTCAATAAAATCAAGTGAGCTTGATTGCCCGAGGGCGAGGAAGCAAATAAGGCAGGCAGCCTCATACTATATGAAACTGCCTGCCCTGTTGTTTTATCTGTTATGATATCATGCGATGATTATTTCACCACTTTCACTGTCTTTACAGTGCCATCGCTGAAGACTACCTTCTTGATGTTTACGCCATTGGCTGCAGAAGAGATGCTGCGGCCCATGCTGTCGTAACAAGTGACGCTAACCACCTTCCTATCGGCAGAACCTACACCGCTGATGCCGCTGGTACCATTGGCCACATGTGCCTTGTTGGCATTGACAATCTCGCCTGTGGCTGCATCGATGAGCAGGGCAACAACTGAAAGGTTGTTGCGGTTCTGGATGACATTCTGACCGGCATAGGCATTGTACTGGCAGACGGCATCATCCGTGTCGAACTGGTAGCTGTGAGATACGGCCACTTGCTCTTCAACGCTGGCAGGAACACTGCCATCAACACCTTTCACATCCTTGACGATGACTGCCACATCGTTGAAGTGAAGTCCTGCTATGGCTGAACCTCCCTCAACGAAGATGTCCATACCTGGCTGATCCGACCAGCTGGTTTGGCCGCTGTAGTAGTTGGACTGTATCCACCCGTCGCCCTCACCTGTCATGTCGTCGGCCACGAGCGCATAACCGATAAGGTAGTTGGCATTGTCGATCGAAATGGGGAACATCAGGCTTGTGGTGACATCTATCAGTTTGTCGTTGTCTGCATTAAATTCGGCTTTGACATCCACATCGGCAGGAGCCATTTCGCTGGCCCTGGCCATCCATGCCTTGTCAATGCCAAACACGCCATAAGAACCATCACCACAATAGGCATCGGTTTCAGCCACTCTGTCGAGCCATGCAGCAGGATAACCGTTAATGTAGCTTGGGAACTCGCTGGATGAGGACACCACCTGCATGGCATCGCCATCGTGATAAGAAATACCGATGAAGCGGTCGGGATAGAGGCGGTTCATCTCCTCAAGGCCGGCAAAGCCTCGTGGGCAATAGCCACACCATGTGCCTGTGTATTCTTCAACAACAGGACGACGCACGGGGATGAAGCTGAACACCTGATATTCGCTCTCAGCACTGGCTATCTCATTTTCATTGGCATTGCCGTTCACCTTGGTGATGGTGAGCTTAAGCGGGTTGACCCCATTGACATCGATGGCCTCAAGAGGCAGGTCAACAACGCAAACCTTGCCGAAAACGGCATCTATGGGTTGGTCTAAGTCGTATTTGCCCGACTTGGTCACGCTGCCAACAGTGTAATCGTAATCTACAGAACTAACTGCCACGCTACCATAGTTGACGAGTGTGGCCTTGACGGTGGATTCAAGTCCTGCAGCAGCCTTGCACACACCGAGCGAACTGATGCCTACAGAATAGTCGGCAAATTCACCGGCAATGACCACTTCCATCATCGACACCAACCCGAGAGCCTCTGACTTGGAGACCCAGTTGCGGTAGGTTCTTGAAGAGTGGATATAGAAGCCGTCTTCGTTTACACTTCCTGCACAGGCCAGTGGTATCATCGCATCAGCAGACTCCACCGATGACACGTTGAACGAATAGCCCACATACACACCCTCTTCGGGGATGGTGTAGGGAGAGGAGAATGTTACGGCGAGCACACCATCGGCGGGCACAGCCTCAACGCTCTCTATGTCGGGCACATTCTGCTTCTTGCCATCTACTGTGGCCAAAGTGAGTGCCTTGCTCATCCACATCTTGCAGTCGGTGATGTCTGCACTCATGGGGAAAGGCACGCTCACACCCTTCACCTGTTTGCCCACAAGGAAGGGGTCGGCTATGCGCACTGCCACATCATAACTCTCGGCCTTTTGTGTGCCCCACCATCCAGTCTGCTCAGCTGCGCTGGCAAATGAATATTTGACTTCGTTTCCTGCCATGGCGCATATCATCACCATGAACAGCATTGCTAATGTCGTTCCAATCTTTTTCATATTCATTATCTTTTAATTGTTAAAAACTGAACTCTTTATCTTTCGTTTTACCTGTGACGAATAAGGCAGTTAAAGTGGCCTGCAAGGTGAATGTGGCTACTTTAACTGCCCTTGCCATTCAGAAATCCTTTTCTAGAATCCTATATCACTTGATGACCTTTACGGTCTTTACTGTACCGTCGGCATACTTCACGCTCTTGAGGTTGATGCCCTTGACAGGAGCAGAAATCCTGCGGCCTGCTACATCGAAGTAAGATGTGCTTTCAGCTGGAGCTGAGGTTACGCTGTCAACAGCCGATCCCAATACATCATAGTAAACGATGTCTGATTTTTCTGTCACGCCGTCAAAGGTGTTCATCAGCTGCACACCAATCTTGTTGAAACCTGTGGTGTAGAAATATACGGTGTGTGATACGCCGGTGACATATACATCCCAATTGTCAGTGAAGTCGTAGGGAAGAACATCCATCTCCTCTGTAAACTTAGTGTACTCATCAGGATAGAAGGTGAAGAGTTCGTCATCGATATACATTGAGTAGCTGAGGTTCTTGGTGTCGAGCAAGTTGCCTTCAACGTCGAACATGGGGAGAACAAAGCTGATGTGGCCAAAGCCATAATCATCACTGTAGTCCTCGAATTCCGTAATCTCAGGATTGCGTGGCTTGGTGGCCTTGGTTACCGGTTCCTGATAGCTGAAGACAGGAGCTATGAAATAAGGGTAGAAGTCTTCTCCGTCGGCACCTGCCACGAAGCCCAAATTGCCATCGGTTGACAAACGCTTTTTGTCGGCATCATAAGCAAACTCTACCTTGTCGGTGGGCACAAGCACGTCAACATACTCCCCATAGTAGTCATCCCACTGGTTTTCAATGTTGGCAGCAGAGAAATAGATGTAGTTTATATCAGCTCCCACATACTGTCCAGAGTTGAATACAGCCTTGTCGCCATCAACCTGACCCTTGACAACACCGTCGGGGATTCCATCATACAGGCCCTCAATATAAACATCATTGCCATTGAAACCGACATTAACGAACGAACCAGAGCCATCACCACGGTCCATTACCCATTTTTCAAACGGCATACCATCTGGTGCGGCAACAGCCACTTCGTTGAACTTCTCGTAAGAAACGCCATGATCGCCATAACCTACCCATTCGCCTGCGGCATCAGTAAGGCCAAGCACAGCACCTTCGTCTTCCATGTACCACACGCCATCAACCTTGGCAAAGGAGATTTCATTGGCACCTTCGGTAAGAAAATACCAGGCCTCATCCTCATTATATTCCAATTTGTTGGCATAGAATGAATTTACCTCGCCATCATACTCTTCTTCAAAAATCTTCTGCGGCATGGAAACAACAATCTTGTTGTCTTTCAAAGTACCCTTCAACCATGTGTCGGTAGGCAAAGCATAATAGGGATTCTTGATATAAACGGTGCTGTTGTCATCGTCGAACACCAGCTCGCCCACACCTGCGGTTACTTCGGTTTCAAAAACATAACCCCATAATACTAAATAGGAGAAACCTTTCTTGACATAGGCCTCTGCCCTGCCTGCAGGAGTTTCTGATATCACGGTTTCTTCCTCACCGGCCTTGGCGGCACGATTCTGAGAAGTGGCCATTGACTGAAGATGGCTGGACATGCGGAAGCCGGTTGGCTTGGCACCGTTGGGCAACATGCGCTGGCCAAAGCGGTTTTCTACGTCCTTTTCAACCATATTGGCTTTCACACCTGCCTTGGGTGACAAAGGCTTTTGGGCAAATAATGATGATGACATCAATGCCGCCATCACGAATAACGTAAATTTCTTCATAAACAATCGTTTTTGGTTTTAACACTTAAATGTTGTCCTTTTCAAGACAAAC
>SFEK01000174.1 GCA_004557285.1 Bacteroidales bacterium
GACCGCTTCGGGTATATTGCAAGATGCAGTTGAATTGGTCAAGACTGTGGTACAAGTTCATGATGTCTTCTGTCTTGCCGTTCTTCATCACGCTGCAGAAGGTAGGATTAACCTCTATCATCTGGGCATCTGCCCTTCGTATGATGCTGGTGATGTTGGGGTTGGCCATAATGGCAGGAGTTGACAGCTTGTAGAGAGCCACCTCGTGGATGAACAACTGTTCGTCGGTGTAATAGTCGGCCTTGATGACACCTATTTTCTTTTCAATCTGTTTGGTGATTTTGATAATCTGGTCTTCCGTGCTCCATGCGGTAATGGTATATTTGTGCACCCCATTGATGCTCGACGATGAGGCGTTGATGCTTTCAATATTCACCTGACGACGGGTAAACACGGCAGTAACCTGACTCAGCACACCGGCGGTGTGTTCTGTATATATCAATAATGTATAAAATTTTCTATCTTCCATAAACCACTTTGTGCATTTATATTTCAAGCAACATTTCATCCACGGCCTTGCCGGGGGGCACCATCGGAAGGATATTGTCTTCTTCGCGCACGGCACATTCAAGGAGGAAAGGCCCCTCGGTCGATAGCATTTCCCTCACGGCATCCGCCAATTCCTCACGCTCCATCACAAAACGGTAATCGATGCCGTAACCTTGGCAGATGTGTTGATAAGCCGGGTTGAGCATACGGGTAAACGACTTGCGGCCGTTGAAGAACATATCCTGCCACTGGCGCACATTGCCTAAATAATTATTGTTGAGCAATATCATCTTCACAGGCATGTGATGCTCCATGATGGTGCCAAACTCCTGGATACTCATCTGCAGACCGCCATCTCCCACAAACAGACAGATGGTGCGTTGAGGAACACCTAATGTGGCACCGATGGCAGCCGGCAGACCGTAGCCCATGGTGCCTAATCCACCGCTGCTCACCATCGACCGTTTGTTGTTGAATTTGAAATAGCGACTGGAGAACATCTGGTTCTGCCCCACATCGTTCACCAGCACGGCATCACCATGGGTCTGTTCTGCCACGACATTCACCACCTCAGCCATCAACAACGGACCGTCTTTCGGATGTATGGCAGGTTCTATCACCATCTTTCTTTCCTTTTCATACAATGGGGCAAAACTGTCTCTCCATTGTCGGTGAACATTTTTCTTCAGCAGACGGGTGATGGCCGGCAACGACTCTTTGCAGTCGGCCACTACAGCCACATCGGTCTTGACATTCTTGTCGATTTCTGATTCATCAATATCCAGATGGATGATTTTTGCCTGTTTGGCATATCTTGACAAATCTCCTGTCACGCGGTCGCTGAAGCGCATACCGACGGCAATCAACACATCACACTCCTGCTCCTTGATATTGGGGGCATAATTGCCGTGCATCCCCAACATGCCCATATTCAAAGGATGCCCTGAAGGCAGAGCCGAAAGTCCAAGCAATGTTCTTGCTGCAGGAATGTCTGCTTTTTCCAGAAACGCCACCAGTTCCTCTTGCGCATGTCCCAGTTCTACGCCCTGTCCAACAAGTGCCAAAGGTTTCTTGGCTTGATTGATGATGTCAGCCGCCAGTCTTACCTTCTCCTCGTTCAAAGGCGGATAAGGCATATAGCTGCGTACAAAATCCACATGACGTTCTTCGTATGCCGTAGTGGCCACCTGCGCATTTTTGGCAAAGTCGAGCACCACCGGACCTGGACGACCTGAGCGGGCAATATAAAAAGCTCTGCTCACCGCCCATGCCACATCCTCAGCACGACGTATCTGGTAACTCCACTTGCTGATCGGTTGCGCCACGCCCACAAGATCCACTTCCTGAAAGGCATCGGTGCCCAAGGCTGCGACACTCACCTGTCCGGCAATGACCACCATGGGGGTAGAATCCATCATGGCATCAGCCACACCGGTCAGCGTGTTGGTTGCCCCTGGTCCGCTGGTGACAATACAGACACCCACTTCGCCGCTTACCCGTGCATAACCTTCTGCGGCATGTGTTGCGGCCTGTTCATGCCGCACCAATATATGTTCAAAAGCCTTATGCTCACCCTGAGCATAGTCGTAGAGCGCATCATATACAGGCATGATGGCACCACCGGGGTAGCCGAATACAGTTTTCACCCCTTCGGCCTTCAGCGATTTCATCAGCGCCTCTGCTCCTGTTATCATCTTTTTCGCCATAACTGTTGTCGATTATCATACATCATCTGAGCGAGTATCTCCATACCCCCCTAAATCAATCTCACACCACCCTTGTCTGCCGAACTCACACTCTGTGCATACGCTCTCAGCGCCTTGCTCACCTGTCGGTCGCGGGTCAGCGGTCGCATCTCACGACGGTTCAGTTCCTCGTCAGCAAGCAGCACATTGATACGGCGTTCAGGGATATTGATTTCAATCATGTCTCCATCCAGCACCTTGCCGATGTTGCCACCGGCTGCCGCCTCAGGAGAAATATGGCCGATGCTCAGTCCTGAAGTGCCACCGCTGAATCTTCCATCGGTAATCAAGGCACATGCCGTGCCCAAGTGCATACTCTTGATATAAGAGGTGGGATAAAGCATCTCCTGCATACCGGGGCCACCTTTGGGACCCTCATGCGTAATCACCACGCAATCACCTGCCTGCACCTGGCCTCCCAGGATGCCTTCGCAGGCGGCCTCTTGTGAATCAAACACCTTGGCAGGACCACGGAATATCCAGATGGAAGGATCCACACCGGCCGTCTTGACCACACAACCGTCTTGGGCAATGTTGCCGAAGAGTACGGCCAGACCACCATCTTTGGTATAGGCATGTTCCATGTCTCTGATGCACCCATGCTCACGGTCGGTATCCAAGGTGTCCCATTGGGCATGTTGCGAACCCATTCGGGTGGAGAAGTGACCACCCGGCGCACTTTTGTAAATGCGGTTGGCCTCTGGGTCAACGGTTGTCCGGGTGATGTCGTAGCGCTGTAGTTGTTCGCCGATGGTCCGGCCATCAACCCTCAGCACCTCTCTATGTATCAGGCCGCCCTTGTCCAGCTCGTTCATGATGCCGAAGATACCACCTGCACGGTTACATTCCTGCACGCTATATTTTTGGGTATTCGGTGCCAACTTGCACAGGCAAGGCACCTTTCTGCTCAAACGGTCGATGTCTGACATGGTGAAATCAACCCCAGCCTCTCGGGCCACTGCCAGAAGATGCAGCACGGTGTTGGTGCTGCCGCCCATGGCGATGTCGAGTGTCATGGCATTGAGAAAAGCCTCGCGCGTGGCTATGCTTCGGGGGAGCACACTTTCGTCGCCCTCTTCATAATAACGCATGGCATTGGTCACAATCTGCCTTGCCGCATCCATAAACAAGCGAATACGGTTCTCATGTGTGGCCAATATCGTGCCGTTGCCGGGGAGCGACAGACCGATGGCTTCTGTCAACGAGTTCATGGAATTGGCGGTGAACATGCCCGAACAACATCCGCAGCCCGGACAGGCACAACGCTCCAGTTCTGCCATGTCTTCATCACTCACGGTAGGGTCGGCACCCTTGATCATGGCCGTCACCAAGTCGGCATTTTCATTCTTCCAGCGCCCTGCCTCCATCGGACCGCCACTACAAAACACGGTTGGAATATTCAGGCGCATGGCAGCCATCAGCATACCCGGTGTCACTTTGTCGCAATTGGAAATGCAAATCATGGCATCCGCCTTATGGGCGTTGACCATATATTCCACCGAATCCGCAATAATATCTCTTGAAGGTAAGGAATAAAGCATTCCGTCATGCCCCATGGCAATACCATCATCAATGGCAATGGTATTAAACTCGGCAGCATAGCATCCCATGCGTTCAATCTCTGCTTTCACCAGCTGTCCAATCTCATGCAGGTGTGTATGACCGGGCACAAACTGTGTGAAAGAATTGACCACGGCAATAATCGGTTTTCCCATCTGTTCGGGTTTCATACCTGTAGCCACCCATAAGGCTCTTGCTCCTGCCATCCTTCTGCCCTCTGTGCAGACAGCACTACGTAATTGATGTTTCAT
>SFEK01000175.1 GCA_004557285.1 Bacteroidales bacterium
ATTCCAGATGTTGTTGCGTTCCTCTACGAATACCTCGCCGAAAGGCACATACTCTATGTGCTGCACCACCTCGCCGTCAAGGTTGGTGATGTAACTACTGCTACCCAAATGGTCTGGGTGGTAGTAGAACTGCATCTTCTCGTATGTATCGCCTTCTTGGAAGTTATTCTTTGCAGCTCTCGCTAAAGCTCGTGTCTGAGCAGCCTCCAAGCTGCCGTCATTGCAGC
This sequence comes from Bacteroidales bacterium, assembly GCA_004557285.1. GTDB lineage: Bacteria > Bacteroidota > Bacteroidia > Bacteroidales > Bacteroidaceae > Prevotella. The sequence continues at coordinate 228 of SFEK01000175.1, forward strand.
AGAAGCCCTTGCCATCGACATAATCGTTGTTGTCCTCGCCATTGTACGGCACTGCAAAGGTTGCATAATTATCCTTGATAACCTGCAACTGCCCGGTATATTTAGCTTTATAATCAACAGACAAGCCATCAGTCTCACTACCTGCATACTGGATGCGGCGTGGATCTGAGCCGTAAGAATCGAAGTCTCCAATCTTGCTGACTACACGCTGACTACCGATATAGATATGCTTGGTGTAACGTCCGCCTTGGTTGGCAACGAGGTAAGGAGAAACGTAGAGTGAGAACTTGGCGGTGTTCGTGCGACCTCCTGCAAACTCAGAGTTCACATAAACTTGGTCACTCTCACCTGATGTCTTCACCGTGCGCTCACCGTCTGCATCATACCAATAGTTAGTCACGAAGCCATTGTCGTCAGAAGAAAGGAGACGGTTCTCCTCATCCCATTTGAGTTTACGCTCTGCGGTCTTCTCGTCAGTCACGCCATCCTTCTTTGTACGGCTTGTATTGACATAAATGAGGTTTCCGTTGGCATCATACTCATAGGCATGATTGTTGTTCACATTCTCGCTCTCCGAAGGTGTCTCCTCTGTGCGGTAGTTAACATCCTTTACATTGGCGAGTTGGAATCTCTTGCCTGTGTCAGTTCCATAAGTGTATGACAAATCATAGCCCGCATTCAATATACCGTTAAACTGCACATTGTTCTGCGTAAGAATCTGACGCTTCGAAGTGATACGGTGCATATTGTCGTAACCCATCGCAAGAGTGTAACTTGCGGTCTTGTTGTCCGCACCTGTATATGTACCAGTTGCACTGACAAGACGGTAGAGGGCATCGTATGTATAGGCATGCGCCATCTGTCCGCCAGCCTTGCCACTCTGTGGGACTGACGCACCGTTTACCACGCTGAGCACATTGCTCACCGCATCGTAAGTGTAAGCGTTATCCATAATGGTGTTGCCACCACTGTTCACGGTGAGGTTCTGCAATCTGCGACGCTGTGGGTCGTAAGTGTAGAAGGTCTCAGCACCGTTGCAATACTTCAAGTATGTGCGCTGCTCGAACTTGTCATAGCCGATCTTGCTCACATAATCGTAACCGTATGACTTGTAGCCATGAACCTTTTCAAGCTGACCACCGAGATTGTAAGAGTAAGTAATCTTCTCCTCATCAGGATAGATCATCTCCAACAGGCGGTTGTGGCTGTCGTAAGTCCATTGCGTCACGTAGGTTGCTATCGCCTGGTTAGGCACAATCATCGTGCGGCGGGTCTTGGTGACTTCACCCATCTTGCCATAGAAGTATTCAATGGCACCTGTTCCGTCCTCACGGAGCATCAATCTACCGATACGGTTCTGAGAGGCGTTGCGACCACCATAGTAATACTTCACGTTGTTCTCCGGATGGTCTGGGTAGTTGATACCCGTCAGACGCTGATAGTCGTAATCGTAGGTGATGAACTTGCCTTCCTTCGCAAGGTTGGCAGTCTGCTTGGTCAGCACATTGCCGAGCGCATCATAAGTGAAGCTGGTGATGCCGCTTGCAGGATGGTTCACCTCAGTACGGCGGTCACCCATGTCGTAAGTAGAGGTCGTCACGTTGCCCTCCGTGTCGGTGACACGAACAAGGCGCTGTATGCCGTCATACTCAAACGAGGTGGTAATCTCACCGTCAGGACCGCTCTTCTGGATGGTCTTCAAGGTCTTGCCACTGCCATTGGTATGGGTAGCCTGCACATTATGGAGTGCGTCTGTTACGGTTGTAACAAGTGCATGACTGCCGTTGTCAACAGTATATGCCGTAGTTGTCGTAGAGTTGTCCGGCAATGTCACTGAGGTAGCACGGTCGAGCACGTCATAAACAGTAACCGTTGGAGATACATTGTCAAATGACTTGTTGAACGTGGACTTCGATCCGGTTCCTTCCGTTGTAGGATAGAAAGCCTTTGCCACACGTCCGAAAGCATCATACACGGTTCTTCCGCTGACTATCATCACATTCTCGTCCTTGGCAGAGCTTCCCTTGGATGCACTTGTCACAACACCGTCCTTCTTCACCTGCACGGCTCTTCCGAAACCGTCAACGAATGTAACGGTCTCCAAGTCATCGTTAGGGTGCTGGATGTCGTAGTGCTTGGTCACTGCGTATGCAGGAGCGGTAATGCCACTCTCACCAAAGGTAGCCAAAGGCTGATATTCAAAGGCGATGGCATAAGGTACGCCCGTAGCCAACTCATTTGGACCACGCACGCCAGTAATGCGACCGAGGTCGTCAACATCTGTCTCATAGTAGAAGTTGTTGAGGTCGCGATGCTCCTTGGCTATACCATAGCGATAGTCAAAATTGCCTTGCTCGCTGCGGTAACCCCACGCATCGTCAATACGCTCCACATACATGTTCATTTCCGGCTCATAGCGGTACTTGTACCACATACGCTGTCCCTTGCCGTTGGCAGGGAGGGTCTTCTGGATGATGTTGCCGTAAGAGTCGTACTTGTAATCAGTAACTGCCGCACCGTCATTCAACTGCTGCGTAATCTGGGTGATGTGGTTGGCATAGTTGGTGTTGTACTTTGCCGTCACATGATGATAGAGTGAACCATCACCACCTGTAACAGTAACATCAACAGGAAGTCCGAAGATATGCTTCGCTGCATTGTCCGTGTATTTTATGGCGGTTGCATAGTCAAACTTTCCGTTTCCGTCCTCGCCAAGGCTTCCCTTGTCGCTGTACTTGTAGGACTTCAACTCACCATGATAGCCATTGAGGTAGTACTCATTCCATGCCTCGGATGTAACCACACCGTTTGCCGTTCCCTCATACTGCAAGTTTGCCGTATAGCGGAGAGGTACGAATGCAGATGCACGGTCACTCCAAAGGTTCACGTCACGCTTTGCGAACGTGTACTTGTCACCGTCGGCAGTCATATAATAACTGTCGTAACGGTTCTTTGTCTCCGTGTACTTGTTGCCGTTGGCATCCTCTACGGATGTGGCGGTAACATTGCCCTGTGTGTAGTAGTTGGCTACATCGTAGTTCTCAACAGCCTGTCTGTAAACAGAATTGCCTTTCTCCGTGTCGAGGTTCTTGGTGATAACCTCACCGAAACCGAGGAACTCACGTTCATGGCGGTCACGCTTGCCGTCCTTATACTCAAAGGCGGTTGTCATGACAGGACCATCGTCATGGATACCATCATCAATCGTCAAGGCAGACATTACCCACTTGCCACCAGGAAGACCGTAGGTCGGAGTGGTGTGGGCATAGTCCAATGTGAAAGTTCCGCCCAAGGAATTGGTGACTGACTTCAACATGTTGGTTCTGCCAATGGCAGAGCGTGTAACCTTCAACTCGCTTTCCTTCTCAGACTCAACGATGTCAAGATAACCGTCACCATCAACATCCTGCAAAGAGTAGGTAGGACGATTGATACTATGTGAGGTGGAAGCGCCAGGGTTGGTTGAAATCTTGATGCTTATGACAGGAATGTTGATGGTCAAAGTGAACGCTGCGTTTGCAGACTCTGATGTAGAGGCTGATTCACTAAGCGCACTTGCACCCTTCCAACTGATAGGCTCGTCAAAGCCATTGCCTGTATTAAGGGCAACAGTGATAACATCACCATTCTTCCAGACCTTATCTGGGAGACCGTCAGAGTTGATGTCGATAAGGTTGTATTCCGTTACAAGGGTCAGATCAATGTTTTCCTGAACGGCTCCAGCCGCGTCTTCAAGGAAGGCACCAAGATCAACCTGGAAAAAGAAGGCTCCATCTTCCTGTTTGCAACCGTGGATGGTGA
>SFEK01000027.1 GCA_004557285.1 Bacteroidales bacterium
TCAAAGATAATGCAAATCGAGAGCAGAATCACCAAGCTTGAGTGTTATGCCGAGATGCTACTTATCTAATGCAAAGATAAAAAGAATTGGTGAGACAGGAAAAGAAGAAAACCATATTTTTTTGGGAATATTGAAAAAAAGAGCAGTCATCACTCGTCAAACGGGGATGACTGCTCTATCGGTGGTTATCGTAAAGAATTATTTATACTCTTCCCATGCCTTGATGTCGATGTCATCAAGACTGACTCTGCAAAACGCATTGATGAACGCCGAAGCCAGACGGGCATTGGTGATCAGCGGCACATTGAGGTCGATGGCTGCACGACGAATCTTGTAACCATTGGACAGCTCGCTCACGGTAAGGTCTTTGGGAATATTCACCACCATGTCAATCTCATGACGATGCAGCATGTCAAGCGCCTGCGGCTGGCAGTCGCCGTCAGAAGGCCAATAAACCTTGGTATTCTCCACGCCGTTTTCGGTGAGGAAATTGGATGAGCCTACAGTGGCATAAAGCTTGTAGCCGTTTTTCACCAACTGGCGTGCGGCATCGAGCAAGGTGGCCTTCTGCTTGGGACCACCCATCGACAACAGGATGTTCTTGTCGGGAATGCGATGACCCACAGAGAGCATACTCTTGAGCAGTGCAGTGTTGGTGTCGTCGCCCAAGCAGCCTACTTCACCGGTAGAAGCCATATCGACACCCAACACAGGGTCGGCCTTCTGCAAACGGTTGAAAGAGAACTGACTGGCCTTGATGCCTACATAATCCAAGTCGAAGAGGTTCTTGTTGGGTTTCTCTACCGGCAAACCAAGCATCACCTTGGTGGCAAGTTCGATGAGATTGATTTTGAGCACCTTGCTGACAAACGGGAACGAACGTGAGGCACGGAGATTGCACTCGATGACCTTGATGTCGTTTTCGCGGGCAAGGAACTGAATGTTGAACGGACCGCTGATGTGCAGTTCCTGGGCAATCATCTTGCTGACACGCTTGATGCGGCGGATGGTCTCACAATACAGTTTCTGTGGCGGGAACTGGATGGTGGCATCGCCCGAATGGACACCGGCAAACTCGATGTGCTCGCTGATGGCATAGGCGATAATCTCACCGTTCTTGGCCACGGCATCCATCTCCACCTCCTTGGCATGCTCAATGAACTGGCTCACCACCACGGGATGGTCTTCAGACACATTGGCTGCAAGACGGAGGAAGCGTTCCAACTCGTCTTTGTTGGAACATACATTCATCGCAGCACCTGAAAGCACATACGACGGACGTACAAGAACGGGGAATCCCACACGGTCGATGAAGGCATTGATGTCTTCCATAGAAGTCAATGCGCTCCACTCTGGCTGGTCGATACCGTTGCGGCTCAACATCGATGAGAACTTGGCACGGTCTTCAGCATTGTCGATGTCTTTGGCCGACGTGCCCAGGATGGGCACATTCTGGGCATCAAGACGCATGGCCAGGTTGTTGGGTATCTGTCCTCCTGTAGATACGATGACACCGTGAGGACATTCCATTTCGATGATGTCCATGACACGCTCAAAGGTCAATTCGTCGAAATACAGACGGTCGCACATGTCATAGTCGGTGGAAACGGTCTCAGGGTTATAGTTCACCATCACGCTGCGGTAGCCCTGCTTGCGGATAGTGCTGAGTGCCTGCACACCGCACCAGTCGAACTCTACTGAACTGCCAATGCGGTAAGCTCCCGAACCAAGCACGATGATGGAACGTTTGTCGTTGACAAAGTCGATGTCGCTGTCCACTCCTGCATAAGTGACATAGAGATAATTGGTTTGGGCTGGATATTCGGCAGCCAAAGTATCAATCTGCTTCACCACGGGCAAAATGCCATAGCCCTTGCGCAACTGGCGAACCACCAGTCCGGCCTTGGCCATGTTGCCTAATTCCTTTTCCAGTCCCACGGCACGGGCAATCTGGAAATCAGAGAATCCATAAACCTTTGCGGTGCGCAGCAGTTCCTTGTCGAGCACATTGACGCTCTTGCAGGCCTTCAGGGTTTCATCTATGTCGATGATGTGCTTCAGCTTGTAGAGGAACCACTTGTCAATCTTGGTCAGTTCGTGTATCTGGTCGATGGTATAACCCTTGTGCATGGCCTTGGAGATGATGAAGACACGCTTGTCGGTAGGTTCGCGGAGAGCCTCGTCGATGTTGTCTATTTCAAGCTCCTTGTTTTCCACAAAACCGTGCATGCCCTGTCCTATCATGCGCAGACCTTTCTGGATGGCTTCCTCAAAGTTGCGGCCAATGGACATCACCTCGCCCACCGACTTCATGGATGAGCCCAGCTCGCGGTCAACACCACGGAACTTGCTCAAGTCCCAGCGAGGAATCTTGCACACCACATAGTCGAGTGCGGGCTCAAAGAACGCGCTAGTGGTCTTGGTGACAGAGTTCTTCAATTCAAACAAGCCATAGCCCAACCCCAATTTGGCCGCCACGAAGGCCAAAGGATAACCGGTGGCCTTGGAGGCCAGTGCCGAACTGCGGCTCAGACGGGCATTCACCTCGATGACACGGTAGTCTTCGCTCTTCGGGTCGAAGGCATACTGCACGTTACACTCGCCCACGATACCCACATGACGGATAATCTTGATGGCAAGGGCGCGCAACTTATGGTATTCGCTGTTGGTGAGTGTCTGAGATGGAGCGATGACGATACTCTCGCCGGTATGGATGCCCAGCGGGTCGAAGTTTTCCATGTTGCAGACAGTGATGCAGTTGTCGTAACGGTCGCGCACCACCTCATATTCAATTTCCTTCCAGCCTTTGAGGCTCTTTTCAACCAGCACCTGCGGAGAGAACGAGAAGGCTTTCTCGGCCAGTCGGTTGAGCTCTTCTTCGTTGTCGCAGAAGCCACTGCCCAATCCACCCAGCGCATAAGCGGCACGGATGATGACAGGATAGCCCAGTTCGGCAGCCGCCTTGCGGGCCTGCTCAACATTCTCACAGGCTTCGCTCTTGATGGTCTTGACATTGATTTCGTTCAGGCGTTCCACAAAGAGCTCACGGTCTTCTGTATCCATGATGGCCTGAACAGGAGTGCCCAACACCTTGACCTGATATTTCTCAAGTACACCACTCTTATACAGTTCAACACCACAGTTGAGGGCTGTCTGACCACCAAATGAGAGCAGGATGCCGTCGGGGCGCTCTTTCTCGATGACACGCTCTACAAAATAAGGTTGCACGGGCAGGAAGTAAATCTGGTCTGCCACACCTTCTGAAGTCTGCACTGTAGCGATGTTGGGGTTGATGAGCACAGTTTCAATGCCCTCTTCCCTCAATGCCTTGAGTGCCTGTGAACCCGAGTAGTCAAACTCTCCGGCTTCACCGATTTTCAAGGCACCGGAACCCAGCAGCAGCACTTTCTTAATATTGTTGTATTTCATTTTGCTTGTATATGATTATTCGACGGCGGATTGTATCCAAACATATCCCGATGCCATCAGGTTGTTAATAATTATGGTTCGCTTTAGCCATGAGTACAGGTGGTTCATCACTTGCTGTTGACCACTGCCTCGACGAACTTGTCGAACATGAACTCTGTATCCACTGGACCGGAACAGGCTTCTGGGTGGAACTGACTGGAGAACCATGGCTTCGACTTGTGGCGAATGCCCTCGTTGCTGCCGTCGTTCATGTTGACGAAGAGTTCTTCCCATTCCTCGCCAAGGGTTGAGGCATCAACCGCATATCCGTGGTTCTGACTGGTCACAAAGCACTGCTCTGTACCTACCATTCTCACGGGCTGGTTGTGCGAACGGTGACCATACTTGAGCTTATAGATGGATGCGCCACCAGCCTTGGCGAGCAGCTGGTTGCCCATACAGATGCCACAGATGGGTTTGTCTGACTTGGCCATCTGCCTGCGGATGATATTCACGGCCTCCTCGCACATGTCAGGGTCGCCGGGACCGTTGGCCAGGAACAGACCATCAAACTCCATATCGGTGTAATCATAGTTCCAAGGCACACGTATCACCTCTACCCCACGGTTCACCAGACACCTGATGATGTTGTTCTTCACGCCACAATCGACAAGCACCACACGGTGTTCGGCACCTTCGTTGTAACGGATGATTTCCTTGCAGCTCACCTGGTCAACAAAATTCACTCCTTCATAATCCGCTTCAGGAATATTGTCGGGCTCGTCGTCAAACAATATCTTGCCCATCATCACGCCATGCTCACGAAGCACCTTGGTCAGTTCGCGCGTGTCAATGCCCGTGATGCCCGGCACCTGCTCACGTTTCAGCCATTCGGCCAGACTCTCCACGGCATTCCAGTGGCAATACTGCTCACTGTAGTCGGCCACGATAATGGCTGAAGCATATATCTTGTCACTTTCCATAAAAGTGGCTATGCCATCTTCGCCTACAGTGAAAGGTGGAACACCATAATTGCCCACCAGAGGATATGTCAGCGTCATCAGCTGACCTGCATACGAGGGGTCTGTCAAACTCTCAGGATAACCCATCATGGCAGTGTTGAAAACCACTTCGCCGGCGACAGGACGCTCATAGCCAAATGACTTTCCATGGAATTTGGTTCCATCTTCCAATACCAATGTTACGTTTCTCATATCTTATGTCTATATTTAAGGACAGGATAACTCTTCTTCCAGTTACTGTCTTGAAAGTTAAATATTTTTTCTCGTTTTAGAATTTTCGTTCATACTGGTAAATCTTCTCCACAAAGCGTAAAAACGCCTGATTGACCAGTTTCACACCTCCAGGTGTGGGATAGTAGCCGGTGAAGTACCAGTCGCCCTTGTGATGGGGGATAGCCTCATGCAGGCCTTCGATCGACTGGAATACGATTTCTACCGGAGTGGTCATGCCTTCAGGGCGCAGCATCTCAATGATTTTTCTGTTGATTTCCTCTACAGTGAAAGGCTTGTAGATGTCACGCACACAGTTGACCATCTCAGTCTTGGGTTTCTTCAGTTCTTCCTTGCAGCGGTTGTAGGTATCTTCTATCAACTGATACATGCCACGCTCCTTGATCAATTCAATGGTAGCACGGAAAGCGCAGAACTCCTCAAGACTCGGCATGTCGATACCATAATAGTCGGGATAGCGAATCTGTGGCGAACTGCTCACGATGACAATCCTTTTGGGATGCAAACGGTCGAGAATCTTCAGGATGCTCTCCTTGAGCGTTGTGCCTCGCACGATACTGTCGTCGATGATGACCAGGTTGTCCACATGGGGCACCAACGACTCATAGGTCACATCATAGACATGCGATGCCAAATCGTTGCGCGATGCGCCCTCGGTGATGAAGGTGCGCAGTTTGATGTCTTTCCAAGCAATCTTTTCGCTGCGCACATACTGGTGCAGAATTTCCTGCAGCTCTTCGTAGGAAGGTTTATGGTCGAGCTTTTGGAATGCTTTGATTTTCTGATCGTTGATGTATCGTTTGAAACCGCCGAGCATGCCATAGAAAGCCACCTCTGCCGTATTGGGAATGAAGGAGAACACGGTATGTTCCGTGTCATAATCAACACTCTTGAGTATCAAGGGAGTGAGCTGCTCACCCAGTTTTTTGCGTTCCTGATAGATATCTCGGTCAGAGCCTCTACTGAAATAGATGCGTTCAAACGAGCACTTGGCATCACCCCTTTGGTCGAGGATGCGTTTGATTTGGCTTTTACCATCCTTATGCACAATGAGCGCACATCCCGGATCCAGTTCCTGTATGTCATCACATTCCAGGTCGAAGGTGGTCTGCAACACAGGGCGTTCGCTGGCCAGGGCAATGATTTCATCATCCTGATACCAGAAAGCGGGACGTATGCCCCAAGGGTCGCGCACGGAGAACATCTCACCACTGCCCGTAAGGCCGCACATCACATATCCACCGTCAAAATCGGGCATGGTGGTCTTCAGCACGTTGGCCATGTCCACATGGTCTTCAATATAGGCCGTGATGTCACGGTTCTTGAGACCCAAACGTTGGGCATCGACAAAGTTGCGCTCCACTTCACGGTCAAGCCTGTGCCCCATCAATTCAAGGGTGATGTAGCTGTCGCTGTAGATTCGTGGATATTGCCCCTGGTTGACAATACGGTCGAATATCTCGTCGATGTTTGTCATGTTGAAGTTTCCACACAAACACAGGTTCTTGGCCCTCCAGTTGTTGCGCCTCAAGAAAGGATGCACATACGACAAGCCACTCTTGCCTGTGGTGGAATAGCGCAGATGCCCCATATACAGTTCTCCCGCAAAAGGCAGGTTGCGCTTGGCATAATCAACATCGGCCAACTGCTCTGCTGTGGCGGCCCTGAATTTCTTTTGCACTGTACCGAAGATTTCGGTGATGGCATTAGAGCCTTCAGCACGCTCCCTGAACATATACTCAGAGCCTGGCACCGCATCCAGATTGACACAGGCCATGCCTGCACCCTCTTGTCCGCGGTTGTGCTGTTTTTCCATCATCAGGTAGAGCTTGTTCAGCCCATACATCCATGTACCATATTTCTGCTGGTAGTAGGCCAATGGTTTCAGCAATCTGACCATTGCCACCCCACATTCATGTTTTAACGGTTCCATCTATTATCTTTTGTGTATCCTAAAAAAACAAAAGCCAATGTATAACAAAAACAATACTTGCCAGCAAGTAAACGTCTTCAATTATTCATCAGCTCTTACCTTATTGATTCGTTAATGATTGTTCTTATTCAACTGTGACCGATTTTGCCAGATTTCTTGGCTGGTCAACATTCTTTCCTTTACACACAGCGATGTGATAAGCCAACAACTGCAACGGTATCGTGGCGATGAGCGGCTCCAGACACTCCTGCGTGTCGGGCAATTCTATCACCTCGTCGGCTATTTTGCTTATCTCATCGTCTCCCCTCGAAACGAGGGCTATCACCTTGCCCTTGCGGGCCTTGATTTCCTGGATGTTGTTCAACACCTTTTCATACATGGCATTGCGCGTGGCGATGACCACCACAGGCATGTCAGAATCTATCAGGGCAATGGGCCCGTGCTTCATCTCAGCCGCAGGATAGCCCTCAGCATGGATATAGCTGATTTCCTTCAGTTTCAAGGCACCTTCAAGGGCCACAGGATAACTGAACCCTCGTCCTAAGTACAGGAAATTCTTGGCGTAGGTGAAGATGCGGCTCAGCGCACAGATGCGGTCGTTGAGTTGCAATGTTTCCTTCATCTTCTCAGGAATAAGGCTCAATTCCTTGACTATAGAGAGATAGGTTTCCTCTTTGATGGTGCCTTTCTCCTTGGCCAAAGCAAGTGCCAACAGGGTGAGCACCGTCACCTGTCCGGTGAATGCCTTGGTCGAGGCAACACCAATTTCAGGACCCACATGGATATACGAGCCTGTGTCGGTGGCACGAGGGATGCTTGAGCCGATGGCATTGCAGATGCCGTAGATGAAACAGTTGTGCTGCTTGGCCAGCTTCACGGCGGCAAGCGTGTCGGCGGTCTCTCCACTTTGGGAGATGGCAATCACCACATCATCGCTCGAAATCACGGGGCGGCGATAACGAAATTCACTGGCATACTCCACCTCTACAGGTATGCGGCAATAACTTTCTATCATCTGTTTGCCGATGAGGGCAGCATGCCACGATGTGCCGCAAGCCACGATGATGATGCGCTTGGCAGAGAGCAGTTGGCGCTTGTAGTCAATCACCGCACTGAGCGTCACGTTGGTAGCCTCTACGTTGATGCGGCCACGCATACAGTTGGTGATACATTCGGGCTGCTCAAAAATTTCCTTGAGCATGAAGTGTGGATAGCCCCCCTTCTCTATCTGACCCAATTCCAGGTCAACCGTCTGTATTTTCTGAAACAGTTCGCGGTTGAGCACATCCACCACTTTGAGTTCTTCGCCCTGTTTCATCACTGCAATGCTGCCATCCTCAAGATAAGCCATCTTGTCGGTGTATTCAATGATAGGACTGGCGTCTGAGGCCAGGAAAAATTCATTGTTGCCCACACCGATGACCAGCGGACTTTGCCTGCATGCAGCAATAATCTGGTGTGGCTCGCGCTTGTCGATCAAGGCAATGGCATAAGCGCCTATCACCTCGTGCAACGCCAGCTGCACCGACGTGAGCAAGTCGAGATGTTTCTTCTGCTGGATATATTCTACCAACTGCACCAGCACCTCGGTATCGGTGTCAGAACGGAAGGTAAGTCCCTTCTCCTGCAGTTTCTTTTTCAGGTCAGCATAATTCTCGATGATACCGTTATGGATAATGGCCAGATTGCCTGATTCCGAATAATGAGGATGGGCATTGACCGACGACGGCTCGCCATGTGTAGCCCATCTGGTGTGGGCAATACCCAAACAACCTGTCACATCCTTGTCGGCACAATAGTGTTGGAGGTCGGCCACCTTGCCTTTGGTCTTATATACATGCAGCCCACCGTTGTCATCAATCAATGCGGTGCCTGCGCTGTCATAACCACGGTATTCAAGGCGTTCAAGCCCCTTGATGAGGACAGGATAAGCCTCCTTGTCGCCAATATATCCTACGATACCACACATAATATTGATATTTCAAAATTCACGACCTTTATTTCAGCACATTGACCATCAGCGAGGCGATAGACGTGAGCACACTCACCACAGAGAACCAAATGGTGATGCTCTGACCGATAGAAGAGTTCTTGGCCTGCACGCTGTTGGGCTCTACATATAGATAGTCGTTCTGTTGCAGATAGTAGTAGGGAGAATTGATGAGGTTGGCATCGTTGAGGTTGATGCGGTGAACAGATTTTTCTCCCGTGGCATCCTCGCGGATAAGCAACACGTTGTTGCGCTTGCCATAGATGGTCAAGTCGCCGGCACGGGCCAAGGCCTCAATCACACTGATTTTCTCCTGATCAACATTATATACACCTGGCGACTTCACCTCACCGGCAATGGTCACCTTGAAACTGGCCATCTTCACGGTAACGATAGGTCTTTCGGTTTCAGACATATAAGGTTTGATTTGGTCGCGGATATACATTTCACACTCGCGTTTGGTCATGCCGCCCACTTTCAGCTCGCCCACCACGGGATAGTTGATGTAGCCGTTGTTGTCCACCAGATAGGTCTGCAACGAACCGGCACTAGTACTAAGCGTTCCTGTTGAATTGAGTGTATTGGACACTGAGAGGTTGAAAGGCATGGCAGCCTTGGGATCGGTGGTGCTTACGGTGATGGTAAGCAAGTCTTTTGGCATAATTTTTGCGTCGAACAAGCCTTTTGATGACTCATAGGTGATTGAGTCAGCATTCTGGAAATAGGCTATTTGTTTACTGCTTCCACAACTGCCCATCATAAGGCAAAGTGCGGCAAAGAAGATAAAACCTAATATTTTTTTCATAACTTGATAATGGATAATATCATAAAAATCTTTGCAAAAATACGTTTAATTTTTGATATTGGCAAATATTTCATATACTAAATGAAGAAAAACCTCTTCTACAATGAAAATGTATTGCAGAAGAGGCTCCTTTTGGCATTATGCCTTAAAACTTGAAGTAGTTCTTGGCATTGTAGTAGCTGATGTCTTCCACCATGCGGTAGAGGCTTTCTTTGTCATCGGGAAGCAGTCCCTTCTCCACATCGTTGCCCAACAGATTGCAGAGCAGTCGGCGGAAATATTCATGACGGGGGTACGACAGGAACGAGCGACTGTCGGTCAGCATACCCACGAAGCGACTCAGCAATCCGAGTACCGAGAGGGCATTCATCTGGCGGGTCATGCCATCGAGCTGATCGTTGAACCACCAACCGCTACCAAACTGAATCTTGCCGGGGCATGAGCCATCCTGGAAGTTGCCCAGCATAGTGGCAATCACCTCGTTGGCACAAGGATTCAGTGTATATAATATGGTACGTGTGAGCTTGCCCTCGGCATTCAGATGGTCAAGGAAATGGCTCATGGCCTTGGCTGTGGTAAACTCGCCGATGGAGTCGAAACCGGTATCTGGACCCAATTTCTTGAACATCAAGCTGTTGTTGTCGCGTATGGCACCATAGTGGAACTGTTGTGTCCAGTCGCTGGCATGGTCCATTTCAGCAAAAATGGTCAGCATGCAATGCTTGAACTGGCGTATTTCTGCGGTGGTGAGTTCCTGCTCGCGCATAGCCTTGTCGAAGATGCAGGCAATCTGCTCGTCGGTATAAGGCTCGTCATAGAATTCCTCAATGCCATGGTCAGAAAGGCGGCAACCGTTCTCATGGAAGAAATCGTGGCGTTTCTGCAAGGCATCAATCATATCGGCAAACTTGGTGATGGTCACTCCTGCTACCTCGCCCAACTGATTCACATAGGCGGCAAAGTTCTTGGTGTTGTCAACAGCCATGGCCTTATCTGGACGCCATGCAGGAATCATCTTGATTTCAAATCCGCTCTCGCGTGTCTGCTTGTGGTATCTCAAGTCGTCCACGGGGTCGTCGGTGGTGCAGACACATTCCACATTGTAGCGGCGCATGAACCCACGGGCGGTATATTCGGGCTGCTGAAGTTTCTCGTTGCATTCGTCAAAGATTTCGCGTGCAGTTTTCGGACTGAGCAACTTGTCGATACCGAAAGCGGTCTTCAGTTCAAGGTGTGTCCAATGATAAAGCGGATTGCGGAACGTATAGGGCACAGTTTCGGCCCATTTCTCAAACTTCTCCCAATCGGTGGTGTCTTTGCCAGTGCAATAGCGTTCATCCACGCCGTTGGTGCGCATGGCACGCCATTTATAGTGGTCACCGCCCAGCCACAGCTCGGTGATGCTCTTGAACTTGTGGTCGTTAGCCACCATTTCGGGAATCAAGTGACAATGGTAATCAATGATGGGCATTTTGGCCGCATGATTATGAAATAAGTCCTGTGAGGTAGCAGTTTCAAGCAGGAAGTTTTCATCCATAAATTTTTTCATCTTTGCTTTTTCTTTAGAGAGTTAATGATAATTTAGTAGGTTGTATTTTTATTTTATGCAAATATACAGCATTTTTTTTGATTTCAAATTATTTTAAGCTATATTTGCACAAATAAATTGATATTACAATGGCTAAACCCGATTATTCAAGCAAAGAAATGACCAATTTGAGAACAAACCGCGTGTTGTTGATATACACTGGCGGTACCATTGGGATGGGTAAAAATCCCAACACCGGTGCATTGGAACCACTCGACTTCAACCAGCTCATCAGCTGTCTTCCCGAGTTGTCGATGTTGCGCACAAGCATTGAGAGCTATCAGTTCACACACCCCATCGACTCAAGCGACATGTCTCCACGGTTCTGGTCGCAATTAGTGAGAATCATTGCCGAAAGATATGACCAATATGATGGGTTTGTCATTCTACACGGCACTGACACCATGGCCTACACGGCCTCAGCCTTGTCGTTCATGCTGGAAAACCTGACCAAGCCCGTCATCCTCACCGGAAGCCAGCTGCCCATCAACCAGGTGCGCACCGATGGCAAGGAAAACCTCATCACAAGCATTGAGATTGCCTCTGCCTCGCATGACGACGGCACACCCATCGTGCCTGAAGTGTGCATCTATTTCAGCGGCAGACTGCTCAGAGGCAACAGGGCCACAAAGACCAATGCCGACGGATTCAATGCCTTCGAGTCGTTCAACTACCCACATTTGGCCGAAGCAGGCATCAACATCAACTACCGCGAGGAATATATCCTCAAGCCCGACTTCACCAAACCTATGGTGCCACACACCGCCATCGACTCGAATGTGGTGGTGTTCTCTCTCTACCCCGGATTGCAGGAGAAACTGATTCACTATGTTCTGGAGGCACCTGAACTGCGGTCGATCGTGATGAGAAGCTACGGTAGCGGCAATGCGCCGAAAGAACCTTGGCTCATCAAGATGCTCAAAGAGGCCAGCAGCCGTGGCGTCACCATCGTCAACATCAGCCAATGCCAGGCTGGGTGTGTGGAAATGATGAGATATGACACGGGCTACATGCTCAAGAGCACTGGTGTGCTGAGTGGCTATGACAGCACGGTGGAATCAGCCGTCACCAAACTCATGTACCTGCAGGCACGATTCACCGACTACAAGTTGGTAAGGACATACATGAACCGCTCTTTGTGCGGTGAGATTTCGATATAATTACACCTTATATTTTATAATACATGAAAAGCACAGAGGTCGGATAAAAAACACAGCCGTTTGTAAATATAAAAACATCACATGACCCCGTGCAGGATGTGAAAAAAACAACAAAGCCGGGGAGCTGATACCAATCGACTCCCCGACTTGATAACATGTAGAATGTATTCAGGAACAATAACAACAACTATGCAGAGATATTTCATCTATCTGAAATACGACGGCAGCAACTATCACGGCTGGCAGATGCAGCCAAACGCGCCATCAGTTCAGGAAGAATTGCAGAAGGCACTCTCGTTGGTCTTGCGCAATGAAGTGCAGGTAGTCGGTGCAGGGCGGACTGACACCGGCGTGCATGCCCGCATGATGACTGCCCACTTTGACAGCGAGTACCCCATCGACGGGGCTCAACTCACCTATCGCTTGAACCGCATACTACCCCGTGACATTGCCGTGGAGCAAATCAAAGAAGTTGACGAACAGTTGCACGCCCGCTTCAGCGCCACATCAAGAACATATCATTATTACGTTCATCGCCACAAAGACCCGTTCTGCCGTAACTACTCCTGGCAGATGCACTACGACCTTGACTTCGACAAGATGAACCAGGCGGCAGCCCTGCTGTTGCAATATGAAGACTTTGCCGCCTTCTGCAAAAGCAACTCCGATGTCAAGACTACATTATGCCATGTCACAGAGGCACGTTGGGTGAACCATGGTGACGGTTCGTGGCATTTTGTCATCACCGCCAACCGTTTTCTGCGCAACATGGTGAGGGCCGTGGTGGGCACACTGATCGAGGTAGGGCGCGGCAGGGCAAGCGTTGACGACTTTCGCGCCATCATCGAGGGCAAGAGTCGAACGATGGCAGGCGACAGCATGCCGGGTCATGCACTGTTTCTAGAACGCATCACTTATTGACAGCAAACCAAACTCATTTTCAGGATAATACGATATAACAAGATAATATAAATCATGTGGTTAGCATTAGCATTTTTGTCGGCAACCCTATTAGGGTTTTACGACTCGTTCAAGAAGAAGTCGCTTGACGGTAATGCCGTCATCCCAGTGTTGTTTCTCAACACATTGTTCTCGTCGCTCATCTTCCTGCCCTTCATCATCGGCTCCGCCATGGGCCACACCCTCGACGGCACCATCTTTCATGTGGCAAGCGGTGGATGGAATGAGCACCAATACATCATGTTAAAGAGCCTCATCGTGCTGTCGTCGTGGATATTCGGTTATTTTGGCATGAAACATCTGCCACTCACCATTGTCGGTCCCATCAATGCCACCAGGCCCGTGATGGTGCTTGTCGGTGCATTCATCGTGTTTGGCGAACGCCTCAACCTCTACCAGTGGATAGGTGTGGCACTGGCTGTGGCATCATTCTTCATGCTCAGTCGTAGCGGCAAGAAAGAAGGCATCGACTTCAAGCACGACCGTTGGATTTATTTCATCGTGCTCTCCGCACTGTTGGGGGCAGTCAGCGGTCTTTACGACAAATACCTCATGGCTCCGACGGCCTGTGGAGGTGTGGGACTGGACCGCATGATGGTGCAAAGCTGGTACAATATCTACCAGTGCTTCATGATGGGAATCATGCTGCTGGTGCTGTGGTTGCCGAAGAGAAGTCAGACAACTCCTTTACGCTGGCACTGGAGCATCATCTTCATCAGCGTCTTCCTGAGTGCGGCAGACTTTGTCTATTTCTACGCATTGAGCATTCCCGGTGCCATGATCAGCATCGTGTCGATGGTGCGTCGTGGAAGCGTCATCGTTTCTTTCCTGTTTGGAGCAATGCTTCTGCACGAAAAAAATCTGAAAAGCAAGTTCATTGATCTTGCCTTGGTGCTGCTCGGTATGCTGTTTCTCTATATCGGCTCTCACTGACATGACACCCTCCAAGATGACTTCAAACAACAACAAGTATTTGAAATAAACATTAAAACGACAATTTTAATTTTGCTTTTTAAAGTAAATGTATTAAATTTGCAATCAGTTATAAGAATAAAGATTTTATGGCTCAGAATATTTTTAAAGGTTTAGGTATAGCGCTCGTCACTCCGTTTACCCAAGAGGGCGAAGTGGATTATACCGCATTATCAAGACTTGTTGACTATCAGTTGGCCAACGGTGCCGATTTTCTTTGTATTCTTGCCACAACAGGCGAGACTCCTACGCTAACGGCTGAGGAAAAGGCAAAAATCAAGCAAATGGTCATTGAAAAGGCAGGCGACAAGGTGCCTGTATTGATGGGTTGTGGAGGTAACAACACCGCCGATGTGGTGCGTGAATTGAAAGAGGCAGACTTTGCCGGCATTGATGGTATTCTGAGCGTCTGCCCTTATTACAACAAACCATCACAGGAGGGTTTATACCAACATTTTAAGGCCATAGCAACGGCCAGCCCATTGCCTGTGGTATTATATAATGTGCCAGGCAGGACAGGGGTAAACCTCAAGGCTGAAACCACAGTGCGTCTGGCCAAAGATTGCCCCAACATCGTAGCCATCAAAGAGGCAAGCGGTAGTCTTGAGCAGGTTGACGAAATCATCAAGAACAAGCCCGACAGCTTTGATGTCATCAGCGGCGACGATGCGCTCACTTTCCCCATGATTGCCTGTGGTGCGGCAGGTGTCATATCTGTGATTGGCAACGCTCTGCCCAAGGAATTTTCACGCATGATACGCTTGGAGATGAAGGGGGAGATTGACGCGGCAAGAAAAATTCACCATCGTTTCACCGACTTGTTCAACCTGCTCTTTGTCGATGGCAATCCTGCCGGTGTCAAGGCCATGCTCCACGAAATGGGCATGATAGAAAATGTGCTACGTCTGCCCCTTGTGCCCACAAGGCTCACCACCATGCAGCGCATCAGCGACTGTCTCAAATTCAGACTTTAAGCTAAACCGGTCGTTAGCGTTGTGATGACAACAGTTTTTATTTGGGAAAAGACGGCAAAAAGGAAGCCCGGTCGCATATAATTTTCCAATGACCTATTGAGTGTTAGCACCGCATAGTCTGTGCTGGGCTGCATGGCTACAGCACAGGTGCCAGCAGGTGGGCAAACCACCCCACAAACTTTTTCCACGGCGACCGCCATTCATCCCATCGCTCTTCGGTCAACCTGAAAGATCGTGTTTTGTCGTACTCAAACATCTGGTCGAGTTCCTTCGTGGTGTGGGGGTCTACGATGACGGCATTCTCTTCATAGTCGTAACGCAGGCTACGGGCATTGAGGTTGGCACTGCCCACAGTGCAGAACTTGCCATCGACCATGATGACCTTGGTGTGGTGAAACCCGTTTTCGTATATCCACACCTCCACCCCATGTTTCATCAGTTGGTGCACGTTGTAGAACACACAGTCGGGTGTGAGGGGTATGTCGCTGTTGGCCGACACCATCACCTGCACCTTGACTCCACGTTCTACCGCCTTGCGCAATGCCTTTTTCAATTTGCGGTTGAGCGTGAGATAGGGATTGACGAGTTTGATACTGTCTTGCGCATCGTTGATGGCATCGGTATAGAATTGGCGGATAATCTTGTTAGTGGTGCGTGGCTCACGGTTGATGATGCCCACCATCTTGCGGCCCGCCGTGAGCGTGGTGTCGGGCTTCAGGCCATAGAAATAGGCTGCGGACCGGCCGTGGCTGCGGAAATATTGCTCACCCTCTACCTGCTGTCGGCTCACCTTGTTCCACATCTTGAGGAAAATGCGCTGCAGCGTGTTCACCTCTTCGCCCTCGATGCGGCAGTGCATGTCTCTCCACTCTCCCACCTGCTGCGTGCCTTTGATATAATAATCGGCCACGTTCATGCCTCCTGTATAGGCCACCAGGCCATCAACAATCACAATTTTGCGGTGGTCACGATGAAACACATGGTTGATCCACGGAAACCGCACGGGGTCAAATTCATAGATTTCAATGCCTCTTGCACGGATGCTGTCGAGATGCCGGCGCTTGAGCGGCTTGTTGTTGGAATCGTTGCCAAAGCCGTCGAACAGCGCACGCACCTCTACACCTGCTGCTGCCCTTTCGGCCAAGAGGTCGAAGAGCAGGTTGGCAATGGAGTCGTTGCGGAAATTGAAATACTCCAGATGCACGCTGCTCCTGGCTTGTCTGATGGCTTTGAACAAATCGTCGAATTTCTCTTGTCCGTTCATCAGCAGTGTCACGGCATTATCCTTGGAAAACGTAACGCCCTCCTCTCTCAGCTGGCCCACAATGAGCGAGTCGGCTGTCTGTGCCC
Source organism: Bacteroidales bacterium (assembly GCA_004557285.1). Lineage (GTDB taxonomy): Bacteria > Bacteroidota > Bacteroidia > Bacteroidales > Bacteroidaceae > Prevotella. Next base: position 16,394 of record SFEK01000027.1, read on the forward strand.
TTGTCGCCTGCAATGCCACGACAAGACAAAACAATAATGCTGTTAACCTATGCCTTTTCAAATTCTGTTATTTCTGCAATCATATCAAAGCCTGTGTCAGCTTCTGTTATCATCATATCATGCAACTGTAATGATCGACCACGCCCAAAAGATGATTGTCGTCATCGACCACCAACACCGAGTGCACCTTGTACTGGTTCATCATCTTCTGCACCTCCGTGATTTTGGTTTCCGGCTTGACTACCTTGGGCACACGGGTCATGATGTCGCTCACCGTCCGGTCGAAAAACTGTGCCTGCCATTTCTGCATGGCACGGCGGATGTCGCCGTCGGTAATCAATCCCACAATCACATCATCCACCACGGCCACACCTAATCCCAGTTTACATTTGCTCACCTGGATGATGGCCTCGCCCAAGTGCATGGAAGGTGGAATGACTGGCATGTCGTCGCTGCGCATCACATCACGGGCGGTGGTGAGCAGACGCTTGCCCAAAGAACCTCCAGGGTGAAACTGTGCAAAGTCTTTTGGCTTGAAATCTCTCACCCTCATCAATGCCACGGCCAGCGCATCGCCCATCACCAGTGTGGCGGTGGTGCTGCTTGTGGGGGCAAGATTGAGCGGACAGGCCTCTCGCTCTACCTGCACATGCAGATGCACGGTGCTGTATTTAGCCAGCAACGAATCGGGATTGCCACTCATGCCGACAATGGGGATGTTGTTGTGCAGCAACATGGGCACAAAGCGCAGCAGTTCGTCGGTTTGCCCTGAATAGCTGATGGCCAGCACCACATCGTGCGGTGTCATCACACCCAGGTCGCCGTGAAAAGCATCAAGGGGATTGACAAAAAACGACGGCGTGCCTGTGCTCGACAGTGTGGCAGCAATCTTGGCACCGATGTTCCCGCTCTTGCCCACACCCGTGACAATGACCTTACCCTGGCAATGATACATCAAATCTACAGCCTTGTCAAAACTTTCATCCAGTTGTGGCAGGAGCTCCAGCACAGCCTTGGCCTCATCCTTGATGCACTGTTCGGCATAAGCCCTCACCGCATTCTTGCATTTATTCTCCACTTTTTCCATGATTGTAATATTGTTTTACTGGTTGTTGTCTATCAACGAAGCCACCATGTGCTCAAGCTGGTCGAGGCACAGCATGTTGGGGCCGTCGCTCAGGGCATGGTCGGGGTCGGGATGCACCTCAAAGAAGAAGCCCGTGGCACCGAATGCCTTGGCAGCATGTGCCATGGCAGGCACAAAACGCCTGTCGCCTGAGGTCTTGCCTCCGCCAGCTCCCGGACGCTGTACGCTGTGTGTACAATCCATGACAACGGTGGGAGTGATGTGGAGCATGTCGGCGATGTTTCTGAAATCCACCACCAGATTGTTATATCCAAACATGTTGCCTCTCTCGGTGAGCCACACCTCTGTGGCTCCCGCCTCCTTGGCTTTCTCCACGGGGTAAAGCATATCGTTGCCACTGAGAAACTGTGCTTTCTTGATGTTCACGGTGCGTCCTGTCTTGGCGGCAGCCACCAGCAGGTCAGTCTGTCGGCAAAGAAAGGCGGGAATCTGTATCACGTCAACCACCTCTGCCACAGGCTTTGCCTGCCAACTTTCGTGGATGTCGGTGAGCAGTCGTAGCCCATAGCGTTGCTTTACCTGCGAAAGCATGTCGAGTCCCTTGTCCAGACCCGGACCTCTGAACGAATGAATGGATGTGCGGTTGGCCTTATCGAACGAGGCCTTGAAGATGATGTCAACCCCATGGCGGGCATTGATGTCTGCTATCTGTTGCGCCACCCTATTCAACAGCTCCTGCGATTCTATCACGCAAGGGCCAGCAATGAAAACCTGTGCCATATCCTATATTTCCAATGATTAACAGCCTGCAAAGGTAGGCAAAATGTATCATTGCACCAAATATTTAACCCACATTCCCCCGATTATGAAGAAAACGACATGCGGCTACTCGTGAAAATCGCATTCAATCAGTGTGCTTACAGCCGTTTTTTCATCTATAGGTGAAGCCGGCAGCACATCGGGCATGACAAACTGGCGTGTGATGTTCTTGTCTTTCATCTCGCGCTTGGCCTCCTCCTTGGAAATCGACTTACATTCAACGACTCCAAAATCGCAGACAAATGACATGTCGATGGGCAATGACTTCTTGGAATTACGAACCACACTTTCACCGTATTTGCGGTAAGACACCAAAGAAGTCCATCCATGGACATTGCCATTATAGATAAAGTCGCCGACATCCTTTTTTATGGCATACGAAAATCCGAACAAAGAT
>SFEK01000028.1 GCA_004557285.1 Bacteroidales bacterium
GACGGCCAGCGTTGATGGTGAAGTTGTCGGTAAGAGTATAGATGTCCTGATTGAGCTGGTTGGCCATTGAAGAACGCTCGTTACCGATATAGAGTGTACCACCACCAACGTTCGAAATCTGAATCATTGGGAATGGGTCGCCAGGATTACGCTTGTCGCGTACTGAAGTCCAGCTGGCGTGGAACTCGTTGTTCATGTTGTTGCCGATGCGGCTGTTCAACTCGAATACCAATGAACTGGTCTTTGAGCAGAAGTCATAAGCATAGTCGTTGGTAACGAGTGAACTTGCTGAAGCGGTGTTGTTGTTCTGCTTGGCATCAACAAACGACCAGCGCAGAGAGGCGTGGTTGCGGTCGTTGATGTTCCAGTCGAGTTTCAAGCCCACCTTGTCTGAATAGCTGTACTCTTTGGGAGTGCCCAATGTGCCACGGTAGCTTACGCCCTGGGCAGCAGCCTGGTCCGTCACATATTTAAGCAGATCCTTGGCTACATCGAAGTCGACTTTCGACATGCCGTTATCAGTAGAATATACATTGTCAAACTCTTTCTTTGAACGTTCGTAGTTGGCAAAGAAGAAGAGCTTGTCCTTCACGATAGGACCACCAAGGGTTGCACCCCATGTCCAGTCGGTCTGGTCGCCATATTTGGCAGACTCCGTGCCGTCGTGCTTCTCGTACTTGTCTGAAACCATGTCGCCGTTCTGGAAGTAAGAGTAAACACTTCCGCGGAACTCGTTGGTACCTGATTTGGTGATGGCATTGATGGCACCACCGGTGAAACCTGACTGACGAACATCGAAAGGTGCGATAGATACCTGCAGCTGGTCGATGGTTTCCATAGAGAAGGGCTGTGTACCGGCCTGTCCACCATTGGCACCGTTGGCGGTCAAACCAAACACGTCGTTCGACATGGCACCGTCAATCTGGATGGCATTGTAACGGTTGTTTGAACCGGCAATGGTCATGGCACCACCTTCTGATACCTTGACGAAAGGATTGATACGAGCAATATCAGCCACACTGTGTGTGATGGTAGGCAACTCCTGGATTCGCCTGTTGCTGATGGTTTCTGCTGCACCGTTTCTGGTGGCATTGACACCAGCCTGTGCGGTGATCACAACATCTCCGAGCTGCTTGACATCTTCTGCCAACCATACAGGGAGATTGTAAGACTCACCAAGTGCCAGAGACACACGCTCAAACTGCTTGGTTTGTGCGCCGATGTACGATACGGTAATGGTGTAAGGGCCACCAGCACGCATACCCTGGATAGAGTAAATGCCCTTGACATTGGTAACTGCGGTGTACTTGGTACCTGAAGGCACGTGTACAGCCTGAACGGTAGCGCCAATCACTTCCTCGCCGGTTGATTCGAGCGTCACCTTACCATTAATGCCAGAACTTGTCACTTGAGCCATCAATGACGACATTGTCATCATGATCAAGGCTGCCAACAAAGTAATCTTTTTCTGCATAATACTGTGAATTAATAATTAAAATGTATGTAAAAAAATAAAGTAATTCCTTTCTCCGTTTTCCCGTTTATTGCTATCTGGGTGCAAAATTAATAAAAAAACACAAAACATGTATATAAAACATGATAAAAAGCTGTTAAACATCTATTTACATGTTATTTTTTGATTTTTCTAAAGCATTTTGCCCAAAAACGAGTAAAAAAAGGCAACAGCAGGAAGCAATCAATGGGGCCCATTCATTGGTTCCTGCTGTCGGCTATAGGTTGTCATTGTGCCAACAATGACTGTATTTCTTTGTCTATATCCTTGATTTGTGCATCACGCTTCTGCAGCACATTGTTTCGGTCAATCAAGAAGAAGGTGGGCAATGTGTTGACATTGTAGGCCACAAGGTTCTGCGAGTTGGCACCATCGGCATCCCTCACGCTGATCCAGGGCAGGGCCTCTGTCTGTGTCTTCCAGAAATGTTCGTCATCATTGAGCGACACCTGATAGATTTCAAAGCCACGGTCATGGTACTTGTTATACAATTCACGCATCTGCATGATACGCTGTGTCGATTCCTTGGTGCCGAAGACATGGAAATCAAGCATCACCACCTTGCCTTTCAAGTCTGACAGGTTGCGCACATTACCCCTATTGTCCATCAGCGAGATGTCGATAAGGCCCGACACATGCACCTTGCTGGCATCCACATTGGTATTGGCCAACTTGTTGCGCATGATGCGGATATTCTTCATGCCCTCGATGGCGATGTTGTGCAGATTCTGGCCTCTCAAGGCATCGGGATGATAGGTGTCCCAACTGGTGGCCACTGCGGCAAACACCTTGATGTCGTCTTCGTTCACCTGGGGATTGAAGAGCAGTGTGTTGCCAATGGCCTGGAAGAGGGCAAAGTAAGATGATGCCCGCATGGGTGCCTTGAAAATGTAGTTAAGCTTCACCTCTTTCTTATAGGCATCGACAAGAGCCATGATACTGTCGGCGGCCACCTGATCGTTCAGGTTATAATTACTTTGGATGGCGATAACCTTGGCCTGCAGGTCAATCTGCTTCAATGACAGTTCACGGATAATGGAGCACTCTTCAGAACCTTCCACCTGATAATTGGTGGCCATGCCCGGCCATTGGGCCTTGATGGTGACGGTTTCCGTGGAGTCGGCACACACATTGATGATTTGTCCGGCTATGCGCAAGCGGTAGAACTCGGGTGCGGTGGGTGCATCGACACTGAACGAGAAGGTGCCCTGCTCATCGAGCTTGGCAGAGTCAATGGCCACAGGACCATCAAGACTGAGGTTCTCCAAATAGAGCATCGAGTCTTTGGCCCCTTCGATGTTTCCCTTGACCTGAAATTTCTTATTGTTGCACGATGTGGTGAACACAGCTGCTGCTGTGGCAACCAGCACCATGACCATTGATGATAGGATATGTTTCATTGTTGTTATGATATATGTTTGCTTGAATAATTTACACCTTATTATATATATGAGTCCTGCCATGATGCCCTTCATGGGGCACTGCCGGCATCAAGACCCTACAACATCTTGCCCAAATGTAGGCCTAAGGCTGCCGACAATATGCCGAGCATCACGCTGCCACCGATATATAGGGCTGCAGACAGCACATGCCCATGATACAACGACAACGACTCGTTGGCAAAGGTACTGAAGGTGGTAAAACCGCCACAGAAACCGGTGACCAGCAACAGGCGGGCCTCAGCACTGAGCGGAGTGTGACCGCCGGCCCATCCTGTGACAACACCTATCAGCAGACAGCCCGCCACATTGACCGACATCGTGCCTATAGGAAACACCGTACCGGCCTGCTGCTGCTGCACCAAGGCAGACAACAGGTATCTGCACACACTGCCCAAGGCTCCACCAAGAGCCACCAATAGGATTTCTTTGAATATGATGCCTTTTAGCATGACACAGCACTCCAACTTAATCTTTGCAAAAGTAATATAAAATCTTCACACCTCGAAAGAAAAAGGGATAATATTGCTTTTTTTTCGGTCAATATCATAAAAAAAGAAAATAAATCAAGAAATATTCGTTTATTAATTCTCTTTTGCCTAACTTTGCGGAGTTTTTTATAAGATGTTATAATACAAGAAGTTTTAGATGAACGTAATTACGAAAACAGTATCGTTGCCTGATGGCAGAACCATCAGCATCGAGACCGGGAAAGTGGCAAAGCAGGCCGACGGCTCATGTATGTTGCGTATGGGCAACACCGTCTTACTGGCCACTGTTTGTGCCGCAAAAGATGCAGTTCCCGGAACAGATTTTATGCCTTTACAGGTGGAGTACAGAGAACAGTATGCAGCAGCCGGAAGATTTCCCGGTGGTTTCACCAAGCGTGAAGGCAAAGCAAGCGACAATGAAATTCTTACGTGCCGACTGGTTGACCGCGCACTGCGCCCTCTCTTCCCGTCTGATTATCATGCAGAAGTGTATGTAAACGTAATCCTCTTCTCAGCAGACGGCATCGACCAGCCCGACGCATTGGCAGGCTTCGCTGCCTCTTGCGCATTGGCATGCTCAGATATCCCGTTTGAATGTCCTATCTCTGAAGTTCGCGTTGCCCGTGTCAACGGCGAATATGTGGTTAACCCCACATTCGCCCAGATGGAAGAAGCCGACATGGACATCATGGTGGGTGCTTCGAAAGAAAACATCATGATGGTGGAAGGCGAAATGAAAGAAGTTTCTGAACAAGACCTGCTCGGTGCCCTCAAGGCCGCACAGGAGGCCATCGCCCCCATGTGTGTGCTCCAGGAAGAACTGATGAAGGAACTTGGCACCGACGTGAAGCGCGAATACTGCCACGAAGTGAACGACGACGAACTGCGTGAGGAATTGCGCAAGGCCACCTACGACAAGTGTTATGCCATCGCCCAGGCCGGCGACCATGACAAGAAAGCCCGCGAAGAGGCCTTTGAGCAAATCAAAACCGAATTTGCCGAAGCATACGCTGAAGCTCATGCAGATCTCAGCGAAGACGAACTGGAAGAGAAGAATGCACTCATCGACCGCTATTACCACGATGTGGAGCGCGACGCCATGCGCCGTTGCATCCTCGACGAAGGAAAGCGTCTCGACGGTCGTACCACTGAGGAAATCCGCCCCATCTGGTGCGAGGTCAGCCCTCTGCCCATGCCTCACGGAAGCTCTATCTTCACCCGTGGTGAAACACAGAGCCTCACCACCTGTACACTGGGTACAAAACTCGACGAAAAACTGGTTGACGATGTACTCGACAAGAGCTATCAGAGATTCTTGCTGCACTACAACTTCCCTCCATTCTGCACCGGAGAAGCCAAGGCTCAACGTGGCGTAGGACGCCGTGAAATCGGTCACGGACACCTGGCATGGCGTGCACTGAAGGGTCAGATTCCAGCAGACTTCCCCTATACCGTGCGCCTGGTATCACAGATTCTTGAAAGCAATGGTTCATCATCCATGGCTACCGTATGTGCCGGCACTTTGGCACTGATGGATGCCGGTGTACCTATGATAAAACCTGTGAGCGGCATCGCCATGGGATTGATCAAGAACCCCGGCGAGGACAAATATGCCGTGCTGAGCGACATCCTCGGCGATGAAGACCACCTGGGCGACATGGACTTCAAGACCACGGGTACCAAAGACGGTCTTACTGCCACCCAAATGGACATCAAGTGCGACGGCCTGAGCTTCGAAATCCTTGAAAAGGCACTCATGCAGGCCAAGCGCGGACGCGAATATATCCTTGGCAAACTGACAGACACCATCGCTGAGCCTCGTGCCGAAATGAAGCCTCAGGTGCCTCGCATCCAGGCCTTCGACATACCCAAAGAGTTTATCGGAGCCGTGATTGGCCCGGGTGGAAAGATTATCCAGCAGATTCAGGAGGAGTCGGGTGCCGTTGTGACCATCGACGAAGTGGATGGCAAGGGCAAGGTACAGGTCAGTGCGCCTAACAAGGAGAGCATCGACATCGCCATCTCAAAAATCAAAGCCATCGTGGCCATCCCTGAAGTGGGCGAAGTATATGACGGCACTGTACGTTCTATCATGCCATACGGATGTTTCGTTGAAATCATGCCTGGCAAGGACGGTCTGCTCCACATCAGCGAGATCGACTGGAAACGCCTGGAGACGGTTGAAGAGGCTGGCTTGAAAGAGGGTGACAAAATCAGCGTGAAACTGGTTGACATCGACCAGAAGACCGGCAAATACAAGTTGTCGCACCGTGTGCTCATCCCCAAGCCCGAAGGTTATGTGGAGCGCGAACGCCGCCAAAGACCTGAACGCCGCCAAAGACCTGAGCGCAACGAGCGTCAAGGCAATCGCGAGCAGCGCCGCTTTGAACACCGCAACAACCAGAACGACTATCACGACCCCATGGCTCCGAAAGAGCCTAAAGACTTCAACGATAGTCTTGACCACGGAAATTTTTGAAATATCCAATATGATTAAGTTATAGGAGTGGGCCCGGCGTCGTGCTGGGCCCATTGTTTTTTTTGGCTAAATCATAGATTATCTGGAGATTTAGCCAAGGAATCCATAAAATTTCTCCCTGTTTGCCGCTTGTTAGTCTATTGTTAGTCTATTGTTGGTCTATTGTTAGTCTATTGTTAGTTTAGGTCCCTATATTTCGATGCGACTTTGAAGCACAGAAATATCATGAAAAGACACTACTGTAAGTGATTATTAGCATTATTTCACCAAAAAGTAGAAAAATATTTGCATAACTACAAGATTATTGCTAATTTTGCAGCGTTCAGAGGAATGAGGGGCTTTCCGAAGCTCCTCATTTTATTTTAATTAGCTTTTATGATAGATAAAAACGTAGTAAGAAAACTTGTTGAAGAATGGCTTACAGGCAAGGAATATTTCCTGGTGGATGTGGAAGTAAGCCCCGACGACAGGATTGTTGTGGAAATCGACCACGCCGACGGTGTATGGATTGAAGACTGTGTCCAACTGAGCAGATTCATTGAAGACCATCTCAGCCGCGAAGAGGAAGATTACGAACTTGAGGTGGGCAGCGCAGGACTGGGCCAGCCTTTCAAGGTGCCACAACAATACATGATTTTTGTAGGCAAAGAAGTGGAGGTTCTTGATGCTGACGGCAAGAAGCACAAAGGTGTGCTCAAAGCGGTTGACGGCAACGACTTCACTGTTACCGTGAGGGAAAAGGTGAAAAAGGAGGGAGCAAAACGCCCTGTCATGATGGATGTTGACAAGCACTTTGAAATGGACAAGGTGAAATACACCAAATACTTGATCAAGTTCTAAACGAATACCCTAACCTCTAAAACAACAAATCGAAAACGAAAAAACAAAATAAGCGCTATGGCAATAAGAAAGAAAGAAGAAGAAACCGTAAGCATGGTTGATACCTTCAAGGAGTTCAAAGACACGAAGAACATCGACCGCACCACACTGATGAGTGTGCTGGAGGAAAGTTTCCGCAATGTCATTGCCAAAATCTTTGGCAGCGACGAAAACTTCGACGTGATTGTGAACCCCGACAAGGGTGACTTTGAAATCTACCGTAACCGCATGGTTGTGGCCGACGGAGAAGTGAAGGACGAGAACAAGGAAATGTCGCTCACCGATGCACGCAAGATTCAGGAAGACTATGAAGTGGGCGAAGATGTGAGCGAGAAAGTTGACTTCAGCAAGTTTGGCCGCCGTGCCATCCTCAACCTGCGACAGACACTGGCATCAAAAGTGCTCGAACTGGAGCACGACAGCCTGTACAACAAGTACAAGGACCGTGTGGGACAGGTCATCAGCGCAGAGGTTTACCAGGTTTGGAAGAGAGAGGTGCTGCTCGTGGATGATGAAAACAACGAACTCATCCTGCCCAAACTGGAACAGATTCCCCGCGACCAATACCGAAAGGGTGAAACCGTGAGGGCGGTCATCAAAGAGGTGAACAACGAAAACAACAACCCCAAGATTATACTTTCACGCACCAACAACATGTTCCTGGAGCGCCTGCTTGAGGCCGAAGTGCCCGAAATCGCCGATGGGCTGATCACCATCAAGCGCATTGCACGAATGCCGGGCGACAGGGCCAAGATTGCCGTTGAGAGCTATGACGACCGCATCGACCCCGTAGGTGCCTGCGTGGGCGTGAAGGGTAGCCGTATTCATGGCATCGTGCGTGAATTGGGCAACGAGAACATCGATGTCATCAACTACACGGCCAACATCAAGCTCTTCATCCAGCGTGCACTCAGCCCTGCCAAGATTTCAAGCATCACCGTCAACGAAGAAGCACTCAAGGCTGAAGTTTATCTGCGCCCCGAAGAAGTGTCGCTCGCCATTGGCCGTAACGGTTTGAACATCAAGCTGGCCAGCATGCTCACAGGCTATACCATCGACGTATTCCGCGAACTCGATGAAAGCGAAGTGGATGAAGACATCTACCTCGACGAGTTCTCCGACGAAATCGACCAGTGGATTATCGATGCCATCAAGGCCATCGGTCTTGACACTGCCAAGGCTGTGCTCAACGCCCCGAGGGATATGCTGGTTGAAAAGGCCGACCTTGAGGAAGAGACCGTTGACAACGTGCTGAAGGTTTTGAAAGCAGAATTTGAATGATCACAGTGGGTTCGCAGCAAGAACCACCAACCATCTGTGCAGCCGGAAACCGGCTGCCTATATACAGATAAGGGCGATACAAGAGATTTAAAAAGAAACAGATGACGATTAGATTAAACAAAGCAATACGTGAATTGAATATAGGACTTCAGACAGCTGTTGAATTCCTGAAAAAGAGAAGTGAACTGGGTGAAGTAAGAGACGACCTGAATTTCAAACTGAGTGAAGAACAGTATCATGCACTCGTTGAGGCCTTCAAGACCGACAAGGAAGCAAGAAATCAGGCCGAAAAACTGCTGCTTAAACACCCCAAGGAGAAAAAGCGCCCTGCGGAAAAGAAAGAACAGAAGGTTGAACAAACTTCTCCAGAGAGCCGTGTGCAAAAATTCAAGCCTATTGGCAAAATCGACCTTGACAATATCGGCAAAAAGCCAGCAACCCAACCTGTTGCTGAACAAAAAACAGAAAACCCTGTTGACAAAAACACAGCAACAGCCCCCAAGCAGGAAACCGCCAAGCCACAACAACCTGTGGCTGAGGTAAAAACTGAGCCAACCCCCGCTGCAGCACCCCAACAGGCAGTGCAGGAAAAGAAAGAGGACAAGGGAGAGAAAACAGAAAAGCCCCATGGCAAGGAAACGGTCAAGCCTGTACAAAAGCAAGACAATAAAAAAGCTGACACCATAAACACCGTACAGAAAAGCCAGCCCATGAAAGAAGACAAAAAGAAACACGTTGTAGCTACAGGCACAAGTGAAAAGGGTGTCAATACCGACACAACTAAAGAAGATGGTAAGATCTTTACCTTGAAAAGCGAGAAGAAACTGGCTCCAAAGGTAAATGTTCTCGGCAAAATAGACCTTGACGCCTTGAACCAAAGCACTCGTCCGAAAAAGAAATCAAAGGAGGAACGCCGCAAAGAACGTGAGGAAAAAGCCGCACAAACCCGACCTGACGGAAAGAAAAAACGCTCACGCATCACCAAGGAACGCGTGAACATCGACCAGGCGGTGAAGCAGAACAACAACGAGGCCAAGCAAGAAAAGGCAGCCAACCCCAAGAAGAAAAACCGTAAGCGCAACCACAAGCCATTGGAGGTGAACGAAGAGGATGTGGCACGCCAGGTAAAGGAGACATTGGCTCGCCTCACCAGCAAAGGACAGAACAAGAAGGGTGCCAAATACCGTAAGGAAAAGCGCGAAGCCGTGCAGGAACAACTGAAAGAGCAACGCGCCGAAGCCAAAGCCGAAAGCAAGATACTGAAGCTCACCGAGTTTGTAACGGTAAGCGAACTGGCCAACATGATGAACGTGTCGGTCAACCAGGTGATCGGCACCTGTATGAGCGTGGGTATCATGGTGTCCATCAACCAGCGTCTGGATGCCGAAACCATCAACCTTGTGGCTGAGGAATTTGATTTCAAGACCGAATATGTCAGTGCAGAGGTGTCTGAAGCCATCACCGAGGAGGAGGATGATGAAAACGATCTCCTGCCACGCGCACCGATTGTCACCGTCATGGGACACGTTGACCACGGTAAGACCTCGTTGCTCGACCATATCCGCAACACCAACGTGATTGCCGGTGAGGCTGGTGGTATCACCCAGCATATCGGTGCCTACAACGTGACACTGGGCGACGGCCGACAGATCACCTTCCTCGACACTCCCGGTCACGAGGCATTTACCGCCATGCGTGCCCGCGGTGCCCAGGTCACCGATATCGCCATCATCATCATTGCAGCCGACGACAGCGTGATGCCCACCACCCGTGAGGCCATTGCCCATGCACAGGCTGCCAACGTGCCTATGGTGTTTGCCATCAACAAGATAGACAAGCCCGGTGCCAACCCCGACAAAATACGTGAAGACCTTGCCAACATGAACCTTCTGGTAGAAGAATGGGGAGGTAAATACCAATGTCAGGAAATCAGTGCCAAGAAGGGCATAGGCGTTGACGACTTGTTGGAGAAAGTGCTCCTTGAAGCTGAAATGCTCGACTTGAAGGCCAACCCCAACCGCAAGGCTACGGGTAGCATCATCGAATCGTCGCTCGACAAGGGTCGTGGCTACGTTTCCACCATTCTGGTGAGCAACGGTACACTGCGTGTAGGCGACAACGTCATTGCCGGTACCAGCTACGGACGCATCAAGGCCATGTTCAACGAGCGCAACCAGCGCATCGACCACGCATCGCCTGCCGAACCAGCCATCATCCTTGGTCTCAACGGTGCTCCTACCGCAGGCGACACCTTCCATGTGCTTGACACCGAACAGGAGGCAAGAGAGATTGCCAACAAGCGTCTGCAACTGCAACGCGAGCAGGGACTACGCACCCAGAAGCGCTTGACATTGAGCGACATCAGCCACCGCATCGCCCTCGGTTCATTCAAGGAACTGAACATCATCGTCAAGGGTGACACCGATGGTAGTATCGAGGCATTGAGCGACTCGTTCATCAAGCTATCTACAGAGAAGATCAAGGTGAATGTCATCTACAAGGCTGTGGGACAGATTTCCGAAAGCGATGTTACCTTGGCCGATGCTTCCGACGCCATTATCGTGGGCTTCCAGGTAAGGCCTTCTACCGCCGCCCGCAAGCAAGCCGACCAGGAGGGTGTGGAAATCAACACCTACTCGGTGATCTACGATGCCATCGAGGATGTGAAGTCGGCCATGGAGGGTATGCTCGACAAGGTGACCAAAGAGGTGCTCACCGGACAGGTGGAAGTGCGCGAAGTCTATAAGATTTCCAAAGTGGGCACCGTTGCCGGAGCCTATGTTTCTGAAGGAAAAGTACACCGCAGCGACAAAGCCCGATTGGTGCGCGACGGCATTGTTATCCATACCGGCGAAATCAATGCCCTCAAACGCTTCAAGGACGACGTGAAGGAAGTGGGCGTCAACTTCGAGTGCGGTATCAGTCTGGTTAACTTCAACGATATCCAGGTGGGCGACATCATCGAAACCTTCATGGAAATCGAGGTGAAGCAGAAACTGTAAGAAGACGACTGAATGATTATAAGACAGTGCCGCCATTCACCTTTACGGGGATGGCGGCATATTGTTTTCGGCACCCCCCTGACAACCGTTTTCACGAAGATACCTTCACCGCCTCACAAAGGTATCTTCGTTGGCTCACGAAGGTATCTTCAACCCCCATTGAAGGTATCTTCTTTTTTTTACCGATGTTTTTAAGGGTCACAGATATTAAAAATCCCAAATTCTTTGATTACTCCTCTGATATTTTGTAATTTTGCAAAATAATATGTATGGGAGCAAGCTCCCACTAAATGACAGACATGGAAATAGACAACAAGAACAACGAATTTGTGCGTCAGGTGGCCGAACAGAAATACGAGTTTGGCTTCACCACCGATGTGCATACCGACATCATAGACGTAGGTCTCAATGAAGACGTGGTACGCCTTATCTCCCAAAAGAAGGGCGAACCCGAATGGATGCTCGACTTCCGCCTCAAGGCCTTCCGCTATTGGCAGACCCTCGAAGAACCCACCTGGGCACATGTGCATGTGCCCGACATCGACTATCAGGCCATCTCATATTATGCCGACCCCATGGCCAAGAAAAAGAACGAGGAGAAAAAAGAGATTGACCCCGAAATGATGAAAACCTTCGAGAAACTGGGTATTCCACTGGAAGAACGGCTCATCCTCAGCGGACAGACCGCCGTGGATGCCATCATGGACTCCGTTTCGGTGAAGACCACCTACAAGGAAAAACTGGCCGAAAAGGGCATCATCTTCTGCTCCATCGGTGAGGCCATCAAAGAACATCCTGACCTGGTAAGGCAATACCTCGGTACCGTGGTGCCCTACCGCGACAACTTCTTCGCCGCACTCAACAGTGCCGTGTTCAGCGACGGCTCGTTTGTCTATATCCCCAAGGGCGTGCGCAGCCCCATGGAACTGAGCTCCTACTTCCGCATCAACGCACGCAACACGGGACAGTTTGAACGCACACTCATCATCGCCGAAGACGAAGCCTATGTGTCATATCTCGAAGGCTGCACCGCACCAATGCGCGACGAGAACCAGCTCCATGCCGCCATTGTGGAAATCATCGTCAAGGACAACGCTGAAGTGAAATACTCCACCGTACAGAACTGGTATCCTGGCGACGAGCATGGCAAAGGCGGCGTGCTCAACTTGGTGACCAAGCGTGGCGACCTGCGTGGCGTGAACAGCAAACTCTCGTGGACACAGGTGGAAACCGGCTCTGCCATCACCTGGAAATATCCCTCGTGCATTCTCCGTGGCGACAACTCCGTGGCCGAGTTCTACTCCGTGGCCGTGACCAACAACTACCAGGAGGCCGACACAGGCACCAAGATGATACACATCGGCCGAAACACCAAGAGCACCATCATCAGCAAGGGCATCAGTGCAGGCCACAGCCAGAACTCCTATCGCGGTCTGGTGCGTGCCACAGCTTCGGCTGAAGGCGCACGCAACTACAGCTCGTGCGACAGTCTGCTCTTGGGCAGCAACTGCGGCGCGCACACCTTCCCCTACATGGACATCCACAACGACTCGGCCATTGTGGAGCACGAAGCCACCACCAGTAAAATCAGCGAAGACCAGCTCTTCTACTGCAACCAGCGCGGCATCCCCACCGAACAGGCCATCGGACTCATCGTCAACGGCTATGCCAAGGAGGTGCTCAACAAACTGCCCATGGAGTTTGCCGTGGAAGCCCAGAAGCTGCTCAGCGTGTCACTGGAGGGAACGGTAGGATAATATTCATTGAACATTACAAAACAACGATATGTTAGAAATCAAAGACTTACACGCCAAGATTGGCGACAAAGAGATATTGAAAGGCATCAACCTGACCATCAAGGATGGTGAGACTCATGCCATCATGGGACCCAACGGTTCGGGAAAAAGCACCCTGAGTGCAGTTCTTGTGGGCAACCCGCTTTACGAGGTTACCAGCGGCAGCGTCACGTTCAACGGCAAAGACCTGCTCGCCATGAAACCCGAAGACAGGGCACACGAAGGCCTGTTCCTCTCGTTCCAATACCCCGTGGAAATTCCCGGAGTGTCGATGACCAACTTCATGCGCGCCGCCATCAACGAGAAGCGCAAATACGAAGGCAAGGAGCCGCTCAATGCTGCCGACTTCTTGAAACTGATGCGCGAAAAGCGCAAGGTGGTTGAGCTGGACAGCAAACTGTCCAACCGCTCGGTGAACGAAGGATTCAGCGGCGGCGAGAAAAAGCGCAACGAGATATTCCAGATGGCCATGCTCGAACCCAAGCTCAGCATCCTCGACGAAACCGACTCCGGACTGGATGTAGATGCCCTGCGCATCGTGGCCGAAGGCGTGAACAAGCTGCGCACACCCGAGTCGAGTTGCATTGTCATCACCCACTACGAGCGTCTGCTCGACATCATCAAGCCCGACATCGTGCATGTGCTCTACAAGGGGCGCATCGTCAAGACCGCTGGTCCTGAACTGTCAGGTGAAATCGAGCAGCGAGGCTACGACTGGATCACCAGTTCACTGTAACGAATAATTGGATGATTATGAACAGCGAAAAACAATACATCGACCTTTATGGCGAGTGCCGCGACATCATCTGCGCCCACAGTGCAGAGGCGATGAATGCCGTGCGCGACAAGGCCTTTGACGATTTCAAGCGCATGGGCTTCCCCACCAAGAAGGTTGAACGATACAAATATACGGATATCCCCGCCCTGTTTGCCCCCGATTACGGACTGAACCTCAACCGTCTGGATATCCCCGTTGACCCCTACCACGCCTTCAAATGCGATGTGCCGAACCTCAGCACCTCGCTCTATTTCGTGGTCAACGACTGCTTCTACGACAAGGCCCTGCCCAAAGGCAGTCTGCTGCCCGACGGCGTGATGGTCACTTCGCTCAGGCAGGCGGCCACCACACATCCCCAGCTCATCGCCAAGCATTATGCCCGTCTGGCCAAGACCGAAGACGATGGCATCACCGCCCTCAACACCATGCTGGCCCAAGACGGCCTGTTCGTCTATGTGCCCCAAGGCGTGGTGGTCGACAAGGCCGTGCAGGTGATCAACATCCTGCGCTCCGACGTTGATTTGATGGTCAACCGCCGTGTACTCATTGTGGTGGAAGACCATGCGGAAATCAAGCTCCTCTTCTGCGACCATGCTGCCGACGACCGCCGTTTCCTCGCCACACAGGTGATAGAGGCTTTCGTGGGCAACGATGCCAAGCTCGACCTCTACTGCCTTGAAGAGACCCATGCCAAGAACGTGAGAGTGAGCAACGTGTTCATCGACCAGCAACGCGACAGCCGGGTCAACCACAATGTCATCACCCTGCACAACGGCATCACCCGCAACCGCACCGACCTTGTGTTCAGCGGCGAGGGAGCCGAGTGCAACCTCTGCGGCTGCGTGATTGCCGACAAACAGCAACATGTTGACAACAACACCCTCATCGACCATAAGGTGGGTCACTGCACCAGCAACGAACTGTATAAATATGTACTCGACGATGAGGCAACAGGAGCCTTTGCAGGCAAGGTGCTGGTACGCCACGGGGCACAGCACACCACCTCGCAGGAAACCAACCAGAACCTCTGTGCCACCAAGCAGGCACGCATGTTCACCCAGCCCATGCTCGAGATTTATGCCGACGATGTAAAGTGTGCCCACGGCAGCACCGTAGGCCAGCTCAACGATGCTGCCCTGTTCTACATGCGCCAGCGTGGCATCAGCCTCAAAGAAGCCAAGCTGTTGCTCCAGTTTGCCTTCATCAACGAAGTGATCGACAACATGCGCCTCGAACCGCTGCGCGACCGTCTGCACTATCTTGTAGAGAAACGATTCCGTGGCGAACTGAGCCGTTGCGAGGGCTGCAAACTGTGCAAGTAGCAGCAAAACCGTCATCCCATTTTAACACCGAACGACATGTACGATATCAACAGCATACGCAAAGATTTCCCCATCCTTGGCCGCACGGTATATGACCGGCCATTGGTATATCTCGACAATGCAGCCACCACACAGAAGCCGAGACAGGTGATTGAGGCCATGACCGAGGAATATTACAACGTCAATGCCAATGTGCACCGAGGCGTGCATTACCTCTCACAACAGGCTACCGACCTGCACGAGGCAGCTCGCGAAAAGGTGCGCCAGTTCATCCATGCCCCCTCCACCGAGGAAATCATCTTCACCCGTGGCACCACCGAGAGCCTCAACCTCATCGCATCGTCCTTCTGCGACGCATTCATGCAAGAGGGCGACGAGGTCATCATCTCCACCATGGAGCACCATTCCAACATCGTGCCATGGCAACTGCAGGCAGCACGCAAGGGCATAGCACTGCGAGTCATCCCCATGAACGAGCGTGGAGAACTCTCCATCGACGACTACCGCAACATGTTCAACGAGCGCACCAAGATGGTGAGCGTGGCACATGTGAGCAATGTGCTGGGTACCATCAACCCCATCAAGGAGATGATACGCATAGCCCACGAGCACAATGTGCCCTTCATGGTGGACGGAGCGCAGAGTGCGCCCCATTTTGCCATCGATGTGCAAGACCTCGACTGCGACTTCTTCGCCTTCAGCGGCCACAAGATGTACGGGCCCACAGGCATCGGCGTGCTCTACGGCAAGGCCACATGGCTCGACCGCATGCCCCCCTATCAAGGTGGTGGTGAAATGATAGAAAGCGTGACATTCGAAAAGACCACATTCGAGAAACTCCCCTTCAAATTTGAAGCGGGCACCCCCGACTATATAGCCACCCACGGTTTGGCCACCGCCATCGACTATCTCACCGCCATTGGCATGGACAACATCCACCGCCATGAGCAGATGCTCACCCGCTATGCCATGGAGCAGATGCGTCAGATACCCGACATGCGCCTCATCGGCGAAGCCACCGACAAGGATGCCGTGGTTTCATTCTTAGTGGGCAACATCCATCATCTTGACATGGGCACCCTGCTCGACCGCCTCGGCATTGCCGTACGCACCGGCCACCATTGCGCCCAGCCGCTGATGGAACGGTTGAACATCCAAGGCACCGTGCGAGCCTCCTTCGCCCTATACAACACGAAGGAAGAAGTTGATGCCCTTGTAGAAGGCATCAACAGAGTGAGCAAAATGTTCTAATTAGGAGGTGCGGTGTCTCACCGCACCAAAAACAAAAAAAAAGAATAAAGGTGACGTGAGACACGTCACCTCCTGTTATTTACTACTCGTTGGGATTAAACGACTCGTTGATATAGTTTGACACGGCAGAGGCATATTTCTGAGCGGCGATAGACTCCAAGCGAGAGTTTTCAAAAGCCCTCTGACGAGCCCTTGAAGCAGCATCCTCATCCACAATAAAGAACGACTGCATCTCATAGGTTCCGTCAGCCTTTTCACGGATAACACTGAAGCTCTCCTTCAGTTCACCCTGAATCTCACGCTCCACAGAACGCTTGTAGGCAGCATAAAACTTGTCAAACTCCTCGACAGAATATTCACCATCGCCAGCCAGGTCACTCACTACACGCCCCTGGAGCTTCGAACCTGCCATACTGGCATAATAAGCACAAGCACTATTCAAGGCCATCTGCTTGCCCACATTCTTCGACTTGAACGAAGAAGCCACACCCGGCACCTCGTAGGCGCTCTCACCAGCCTTGTCAAGGGCTTCATAATGCTTCAGCAGTGCCACATCAATACTGCGGGTAGAGCCGAATATTTTCCAGCCGTTCTTTTCAAACTCCTTTTTCTTTTGCTTATACTCCTTCTTGCGAGCCTTTTCCAACTGTTTGTTCTGTGCCTCAACAGGCAGACTCAGCATCAGTAGCGATGCCATCATCATCAAAAATAGTTTTTTCATTGCTGTAATGTTTTTAGTGAATATTATTGTTGAATATTTTTCATTGAAGAATGGTAATAGAGTAAAGGCCATAGTCATGGTCATCTTTGGGCAGAAATCCGTTGATATTGGGATCACGCTCTGGCTGCCATGCCCTATAAAAGATGGTAGGTTTTTCCGGATCATTGATGTCCAACAGCAGGAAGAGATAACCCGTATCACCATAATGGGATGAGTAATAGTCCTGATGTATCTGTATGCCATACAACTCTCCACCTTGCTGCCCCTTGGTGATTGTATTGTCAGAAAACTGAATGTTGATGTACTCATTGTCATTGAAGCACTTCGACAGTCGCTCCATGTATTGGTCCTTGTCCAATCGGTTATATACCACATACTTGTTTTCCAAATACTGTACGTTTTCCAACGACTTCTTGGGAGCTTTTTTCACCACATGCGCCGTCACAATAACCGCATCGTCAGCAAACAGGGTTTTGATGTAATCATGGCGTTTCAATGCGAATGCCGTCTTGTAGTTTTCCAGGAAATTGGCAATCACCATTCTTGAGTTCTCCGACCAGTTGCCCACGTTGCGGTCGAAGATATTCGTCACCGCCTCATCCCCCAAACCAAAGGCTATGGCATCAATCTTCTTGTCCTGGTTGAAGGTAAAGGTTACCTTCTCTACAAACTGTCTGCGATTGTTTTCAAAAGAGAACTTCATGGGCACACTACGGCACACCATAAAATTCCCCATTTTGTAAAAACTGTAGTTGGGATTGCCTATGACCTCAGCCTTGCCATATTTCAACAGTTTTACACACATCTCCCAGCCGTCACTAGTAAAGTGCCTATCCACAGCCGCCAATTGGTCTTTCTTGATGGCCTGAATAACATCAGCCATGATTTCCGCCAGGTCATCGGTGTTTTTTTCTGCCTGCACGGCAAGTGTTGTTGATGTCTGCATAAGGTCGTCGCAACTTTTCACCAAATTCTTGTACTCCTTGTCTTTCTTCGGCACATCAACAGGCTTTGTCGCCTCCTTTTTGAATGGCACACGCGCACACATCTTCATGGCATTCTCCACATCCTTATCCACCGCCCAGGCATTTTCATATATATACTCATACCTGATGTTCAACTGTTCATCATTGAAAGCCAGTGGCAAATCCACCACACTCACGCCATCCTTGACATCGATTACATCCGTTTCATACTTTCCATTGTGATAGGTAAAGCCACAATCCTGCACCTTTTTCCCATGATAAGTGGTTAACAGTGTCAGTTTTGTTCCTTCCCGTTTGGCCACTTCGGTCTTCAACCCTTCAAACACATCATTGATATGTTCAGGCAACCATGTGGCAAGTTTCTCGCCGTTGTCATCACAAACATCATTGGGATGTTGCAAAGTGCGGAGCAATGCCCATGCCCAGAAATAATATTTCAGGGCTGTTCCCATCTTGCAGTTTCTTTCTGCATTCCGGGCAGTTTTCACATAATCCAGAACCTTCTCCTTTTTCTGGTTAAACATTTTCTGTATCTCTTCCTTATCGATATATACAAAGACATGTTTCTCCCTTGCTTTCTCTTGGGTCAAGTCAATCTTCTGCAGATTGGTCAATGTTGCAGTGGTATAGGAGTGGACAATCATATTCCTTGATATCCATCCGACTGGTAATATTCGTTGAAATCTTCTGTACCAAATCGGCTTGAGCTTTGTTGAAGGCTTCCTCCTCTGTATTGCCCCATCCTTCACCATAAAGGTAATGAGCAATATCATATTTTATGTCTTCAGGCCGTTGCCGGGCATCTTTGTTCTGTGCCACAACGGTTATTGCCGACAGCCATAAAGCTGTCAGCAATAACACATTCATCAATCCTTTTTTATGATCATTTTTCATTCTTACTATTCATTCTTACTTATGTTTGCATCATTATTTCACCACAATCTTCACGCTGTTCACGAGATAGATGCCACGGGCAATACCCGTAATCTCGTTCAGTCCGGCGTGCAGTTGCAGTACTCTTACCAGCTGGCCTTGAGTGGTGTAGAGCCTTACCACACAGTCGCGCTGGCAGTTGATATACAGGTTGCCGTTCTCCGAATAGATGTCACGCTGTGCAAAGGCCGTCCAGCCATCGATGGCGGTGGCATAGCGGTCGATGCGGAACATCTGTGCATTCATCGCCTCTGCATCGTCTGAGGTGATGTAAGCCTCAAACGGATTGGCAGCTCTCCAGTTCTTCACGAACACACTACCCTCCGGATTTCCTTGGTAATCCTGATAGATGTTGAGAGCCATCACGGTGTCGCACTGAGCCACATACTGCGTGTTGGGCACGAAGCGGTAAGTTTTTTGCACACCCTCATGTATCTCCTGCGAGGGATGCACATCCACATTCTCCGACCGGAATGTCACCTTGCCGTTCAGGTTGTATATATCACCGTAGTCCTTACAGTTAGGCATACAGATGATATACGGCGTGTTGGCTTCGATACCGCTTGCGCTGGTAAATTCACCATTCAAGCTGTAGAGCCAGAACCTGGGCGTGTCATCATTGCCATCTGCGGCGAAGGGCAGGATTTCACGGTCTTTCAACGATGCACGTTTTTCATCATAGTGAATCATCTTCTGCACATCAAACGGCAGTGAAATGGCTTCCCAACCACGGCATTTGCCGATGCCGGTTTCGGTTTCCATACCATACGCATGTTCGTAGGTGATGCTCTTGGCTGTGAACTCTATGGGGCAGTAGAAGTTGCCCTCTGCGGATGAGGCATCAGAGAGCACAATCTCGTCTGCCATGCCGTTCACCACCCTGTTCCTCAGCGGAGCGTTTGCGGCTATTGCAGGACTTGACACATAGATCAGGGCATTGGCATGTACCACACCGTCAAAGAGGTCAGCAGGCACAGCGGCTGTACTGTTCCATATCACAGCACCCAAGCGGCTGTCACCCTTCAGCAGTCTGCTGCCCACAGAGGTGATGTTGTCGGGCAGGGTGATGCAGAGCAGCTGGCTCATTCCGGCAAAGGCCTCATCAGGAAGGCTCTTCTCTACCACTTGTGCTTCCTTCATGTCAAGGAACTGCAGCCAGTTCTTCGCCTTCACGGAGTCAAGGTCGTCATGGTTCACGTTACCGATAACGGTCAATTCAGTTTTGTCGGTGGATAAACCGCCGCACCACTCAAAGGCTTTCTCCAAATTGCCTTTCTCTTTCACATACACGGCTTCGCCTGCATAGTAGCAAGGCACGGTAAAGTCTGGCATGTTGCTTTCATTCCAATTTGGCTTGGTGGCCTTGGCCTTTACCACAGTAAGACCCTGCACATCAATCGGATCGCCATGGGTATATTCCTGCTCTTCACCGTCATCAATGCTATAAGTGATTTTGGCATCGGCGGTATTGCAGCCAAGAGTGAGGTATCTGCCGTTATAGGTGGATGTCACCTCTTCGCAGACAAACCAATCCACAGCAAGCGAGTTCTCCCGAGGAATCAGGTCTTTGCCCGTTGCCATCACATACACGGTTCTGTTGTCAGTGAGTGTTATCGGCGTACCATCATATCTTGGTGAGTTTTCAGTCACTTCGGCATTGCCTATTTCATAATAGATGGCCGTTGCGCCTTCAGCCGTTATGGCAAGGGTCTTGGCATCCTTGTCGATAGTGAACTGTATGGCTTCCACCTGCAGGTTGTCGATGGTGAGTGGCTTTGCCAATGCAGAGTTGAACTTGTCGGCTTTTGCTGCATAGGCATTGAGCTGGCAGTTATGGTCTATCACAAACACACCTTCATACTGTTTGCAATTGGCGATGTCTGTAAGCGGGTCATTACCGTTGTCGGTGTACCAGATAGTTGCACCTTCTTCGGCTGCCATTTCTATGCTGACCTTCGACGATGACACCTGCTCACTCTTCACAATCTTGGGTTGCTTGCAGGTATATTCGCTCTTGATCACATCCTGTTTCAGCTTATCCGATGGGGTATGCTTGCCTTTCACGGCATAGACCTCCAGACCTATCATATCTTCATCAAACTTGATGCCCTTGTCGGGATCGTAGGTCTTGGTCATGCCATCCCAGTCGTATTTGATGGTTGCCCCTTGAGTACCGCAGGTGAATTTCGCATAACCTTTCGTGCCGTTTTCCACCGTCACCCCTGCAAATACAGGTTGTGCCACCTTGAAGTTGGTGATTTCAAGTTTGGCATCATTGTCAAACTTATCTGCCTTTCTGGCCAATGCCCAGATGGTGCAGTTGTCATCAACTTTAAACATACTTGAATATTGGGTCCTTGTCTGCGAGGTGGCTGGGTCTGTTCCGTCTGTGGTGTACCAGATGGTCGCACCTTCTGTGGTCGTGGTGATGGTCACGAAATACTCTTCATCAGTTTCCGTCTTCGTGGCCTGTTCAATATTGGGCTGGCCACAGGTATAGTCTGCCCTCTTCACCTGTTCCCTTACAGGGTCTGAATCGTTGAAATAGGCTTTCTTGGCACAGAAGACAATATCAATATCCGCTCCAAACAATAGCGGTTCTTCATAGAGCGTACCGTCATCGGCTGGATCATCACCCTCATTAGGATTCTTCTTGTAGTAGATTTTTGCATCTTTTTCCTCACATTCCAGTATGATAGAGGCAGTAGCCACATCCACCCTAAGTGTAGGTGTAGCCACCTTGAAGTCGGTAATCTTTTCTTCCATCACAGATGAGGTGAGTTTGCCCTGCTGGCAGGCAATGGCCATCACCACGCAGTTTTCGGTCAGCGTGATAGGATTGGCGGCATCATATTTGGTGCTGCTTGTGGTAGGTGTCGTGCCTGTGCTACCCTTGGTCTTGGTGTAATAGATGTCAGCACCGTCGTCGCAATAGAGCTTCAGGGTGTTGCCGTCTCTAACTGCTGTGGGGGCAGACAGGCGGTCGTTGGCAACATCTATGGCAGCCGTCAGCAGGTCGGAGTCGTAATAGCCCTCCTTCTTGGCGATGGCTTTCAGCGTGATGTTGGTACTCACAGCAATGCTCGTACCGCTCACACATTCTGTGCTGCCATAGCCTGATGGGTCGCTACCGTCGGTGGTGTAGTAGATTCTTGCTTCCGGCGTGTCGCAATAGAGGATTACATTCAATCCGTTCTTCGTATATCTCGGTGTGGCCACCTTGAAGGTCTTCACCTCATATTTGGCGATGATAGAGGCATCATAGCCTGCTGCCTTGGATATGGCCTTCACGGTACAGTTTCTGTCAACGGTGAAAGGTGTATCATAGTGCATACAGGTTTCGCTCGTTGAGGCGGTCGGGTCGTTGCCGTCGAGGGTGTAATAGGTATCCACATCGGGGTCAAGCTTATTGGTGATGGTCACCGTCTTGCTGTCGTTGTCGAAGGCAATAGACGGCGTAGGCGTCACCTTGTCGGCCTGTCCTAATTTCAGACTGAGGGTTGAAGAGGCATTATCATCCACAAGGTTATAGATGATACCATAATAGGTGCCGGTTTCAAAATACTTGCCGATACTAAGTCCATCGCTGAAATCATCGGGGGTTATCTCCTCCTGTTCATTGCCTTCGGCATCAAACAGCAGGATATGGCATTTCTCCGATGGCGTGAGGAAGAACGTGCCTCGCTTGCTGAATGTCATCTTGAACGGGCAATAAAGTCCTGCTTCAGGGCGATCAAAGGTTACCGTGCTTTCCATGGCTAACGGCTTTACCTCAACGGAGTCTTTCTGCGACATCACGAAGGTGGTGTCGATGGGGTTGCTCCATGCACCTACCTTGTTCTTGAACTGAATGGCGAAGAGATAGCCCACATTGCGTTGCATCCTCACCGTGTCTTTGTCGTTGACGGTGGTGAAGGTAAACTGGCAAGAATCTTTCTCTATCGGCATGGTTTGAACGGCCGGTATGGTGATGGTCTTGTTGAATGTATAGGTAGATTCGTTCTTAATAGTACCCTTATACGACTGCCCGTTAAAGACATAGCGGTAGCCCGTGAGCGGACTGCTGCCCGATTCGTCTTTGCCTGAATAATAGAACAGGTGTCGTCTGGCGGGACTCCACACGCCTTCATTGTTCAAGGCCCGATAGTAGAAATAATGCACACCTACGGTGAAGTCTGCCAGCGACTTGTCGGCATCGGGCAGAGTGAGCACCGTGCCCGACACATTGGCCGACTTTCGCTGGTCGAAGTTGTCGTCGAACCAATATTCCCATCGGGTGATTTTCTGGGCATTGGGCAGGGTTTCTTCTGGCTGGGGCTTGAAGAACACGAAACTGTTCACCTGTCCCCAACGCTTGTTGGTGTTGCGGGCATGGGTATATACGGTATGCAGACCAGGACGCAGGGCATCGATGTCGAAATCCACATCGCCCCAGCTTCCATTGAGCGTCACAGGCTTTCGTTGGTCATAATCATTGTCTATCCACGCCTCGCAATAATCTACATCGGCAATGACATCGTAAGCGCCTTGCACCAAGAACTGATGATTGATGACCGAGGAGAACACACCTTGGTCGTTCATCACACGATAGCGCAGATAGTGGGTACCGGGTGCCAACGCGGCGATTGACTCTTGGGTGATGCTGATGGTAGTGCCAGAGATGGGTGCCGTTTTGTGGTTGGCGTAATCATCGTCAAACCAGTATTCGCAATAGGTGAGCGACTTGCCCTCCTGGAGTTCCACCGTGGTGACGGGGATGAAAAAGAGGAAGGAATTGATCTGACCCTTGCGGCCGTAGGCATCTTCGGTCATCACATAGAGGGTGTGGATGCCTGCCTTGAGTGCGCTGACATCACAGGAAAATTCAGACCATGACGAGGTGAGCGGAACGGTCGTCTTACGGTCAAAGTCGTTGTCTATCCACCAATCATATTTCACCACATCAGCGGGTTCGCGGTCGGTGGGAAGGGTGGTGCCAGAGTCGCCACCGGTATTGTCGTCTGTTCCACCGGTGTCGTCTTCGGTATTTTCATCGTCTGTGCCTGCCATGGTGGCTGCGGATGATGTGGGCGGTGTGTATGCCATGGTTGGCGTATGGCATATACAGGCGAACAGCAGCATCAGCAGGAGCAGTCGTATATGGATGATATGCTTCATATTGTGTTCGTTTTATCAACTATTGTCTTGTGTCCATAGGATTATGGCTTATTCGGGATCAACGGAGATAGATACTTTTAACGTATTACCTGTATCTATGGTAATTGATTCCTTCGTGGCCTTGGGCACTCTGGGGGTCAGAGTGAATGGGCAATAGCTATCATATATACCTATGAGGCTACGATTGTTTCCCAGATATTTATTAATGTCATAATGCGTTGAAATGATTTCGCAGTTGGCATCAAGCAGGTAGTTACTACTACTACCACCAGTAGTAATTGTACAATTGTCACTTATATTAGTCAATGCGTCTTTTGTGTACTCATTATTATAGTTATAAATCAGACAATAATCAAATTGGGAGTCATAAATATTTCCATTTGACCAAATTACAAATAAATGAATCAAACAATTAACGAAAGTACCTGATATATTAACTCCTCTATTATCGTGCCATTTGATTTTGGAATGTTTTACTGTCATTTGGTTGACAAAGCTATTGATTATGAAGCCATTGGTGATATAGCAACGGTCAATCACGCAGTTGGGGAGGTTGGCTTGGAAGTTGTTCTGTAGAAATTGGCAGTGCTTGATATACAAATTGTTTATTGTTTTGTTGATATTCAGCTTGCCATTGATGTTCAAGCCCTGCAACACGGCCTCAGTGGGGGTGGGTGCCCCTGTAATGTCGATAGTCACATCGCCATTGATATAGGTGCCAGGTCCATTGCCGCGCACATAAGTAAGGGTTCTCAGAGTGAAGCCGTCGTATTGGCCGGTACCGAGATAGATGGTGTCACCTTCTGACACATTACTCAAGGCATCGGCTATCTTGTTGTAGGCTTTCATTGTTGTGCCACTCTGCACAATCACTTGCTGGTCGGCTTGGGCTGTCAAAAACAGGGTGAAGAGACAAGCCAAAATACAAAATATCTTTTTCATTGTTGTTCGGTGTTTATATGATTAGTTGTAAAAAAGGAATGAAAATCAGTTGGGTTCCATATAAATGGTGGCATCGATGGTTTTCTTGCCATCATCCACGACCACTGAGGAATTTTTTGAATCCTCTTTAGGACCGTAAGGAACAAAATGACTCACGTATGGTGTGTTTCCAGCCAAGCGTCCAATCCGCACGTTATCAGCAAAGGCTTCGGTATTGGGCCAAGTGGTCTCAGTGCTGTGTGCCATCTTATCACTGGCGCTCGAACTATGCACCACCGCGTCTTTCATGGTGAGGCAACGGCAGAGCGATGAGGAATAGATGGTGCCTTTGAAGAAGACGCAGTCGTTGAAATGCCCCGAACCTGTATTGACATTATAAATGTCGCAGTTGATGAAATTACATTGGTTATGATAGGCGGTGTTGGTTGATGACAGGTTGTCGATATAGGTGTTGCGCACATAGAAGTCGGTCATGTATTCGGAAAGATTGAAAGTGCTGATGTCGCAACGGTCAACCATGGCATTGTTCATGCCGTTGATGTCGCATTTAAAGTTGTCGAAATGACAAAAGCGCACCAAGAAGTTGGTGCAGGGAGCACTGACCAACAAAGAACTTCCGTTCATCACATTCAAGCCTTCCAACAGGGGCACACCTTCGGTCAAGGTAGGATTGTTTGACAGCCTGATTTCCACTGTTCCCGTGATCTTGGTTTCATAGCCAACGCCACGCACGGTGATGGCCTTGTTGAGGGTAAAGCCCGCATATTGGCCTGCACTGAGGAACAAGGTGTCGCCCTCCTCGGCAGCTGAGAGGGCAGTGTTCAGTTCTGAAGCCTTGTAAGGAGTGGCCTTGCCCGCATGAGAGAGGATGATGCCCGCCGAACTGTCTGCCCACGAGGCAATGGCGGTGAGCAGCATGGCGGCGAATAACAATAATGATTTTCTATTCATAATAGTCGATGGTTTTAATAGGATTATTTTTTAGATTTTCTTCTTTTTGTCTGGAGGATTGGCGGATTGTTATCGTTCTCTCCGGGCTTACCGCCCAGAGTAGTGAAGTCGGTCCATTCGGTTTCATTATACCCTACCCCATTCTCTGCGTATGCCTTGACCTGATAGGTGGTCATGTCTTTCAGCCCTGTGATGGAATAGGTGTATTGCCCATTGGCATCCTTGTTGTCCAGCCGCATTTTAGTTCCTTCTGATGAACTGCCTTTCTCTCGATACATGATGCCATATTCAATGATGGTCAGCTCAGAGGTCACGGTACAGGTGATTTCAGCACCGTTTTTGTGCGGCTCGACCCCATCCACACTCACATCTGGCTCAGAGCCTGGGACCTGAGTGATGGTGCAGGTATTCTTGGTTTCAGTATAGTTGGAAAGCGTCAACGTTGCAGTACGTTGTTCTTTGGACGTTGTTTCATCCCACTCTACTTTGATGACGGTATTTTGGGGATAAGAACCTTTTTCGTAACCTTCACAGATTCGCAACCAGTCGCTTGACGACTCGTTTGATGACACGGATACAAACCAGACAGCATTATCATCACCGCCGCTGACGAGCTGGATTTCTTTTGTGCCTTTCGCAGGTGACACAGAAACCTTAGAGTCTTTGAAATTGGGCAACTTACGTACGATACCTGTCTGTTTGATTTCAAAAACAGGAGGTGGTACATCGAGACCAGAAGCTTTGACAGAAATTATGGCAGTTCTGGGTTCTTCCAGTGTATTTTCTGCGACATCCACCGAAACAACCGCAGGACCTTGACCTGTATTTCTTGTATTATCGGACAGATTCAGCCAATTTCCGTTTTGATCGATCGAAATCTCCCATGCTGTTTCGCTGTTGGTTTCAATCGTGAATGTAAAGGATTGTTCATTCTTCTCGATTTCTTTAAATTGGTTACTCTCTGAGCCTGGTATCGTAATGCTCAATTTGGCCTGTGCCGCTGACTGCGTGACCACCACCTCGCTGCTGCGGTTGCCCGATGTCACGGTAAGTGTGGCAGAACGTGAGGCAGAAGCCGAAGGATTTTCGGTGTCGGTGGTGGTGATGGTAATATCGGCATTGCCTCTGCCATTGGTGGTGGAAAGGTTAAACCAATCGGGCTTGCCCGAAATGCTCCAGTCGCCCGAAGCGGTAATGGAGAAATTTGCCTTAGTTTCATTACCGCCGAAATCCACCCTCTCTGTCACGATGAGCTTGGAAGAGCTAAGACCGAGCAGGTTGTCGAAATCCACCTCCTCCACACATGAGGTGGTGCAGAGCGTGGCAAGCAGCAACAACAGGCAACTGATGTGTTTGTATTTCATAATCTGTAGGTGTGTATATATTGATAAGGTATATATTATAATGTATAGCTGAAAGGTTAGAATTTCACCACCAATCCGGCATGGACATACAGTCCGCCCGCGGTAAGCCCCAAGGCATCGGCGATGTGCTCATAATAAGCGTCTTTCTTCATGGCGGCGGCATATTCGGGATTGATGAATACGCCCACCATCTTCCAGGGCACAAACACCACCTTGGCACCAAAGGTGAGGCACGAGCACTTGGATGCGTCGCCATAGAGGGTGCTCTGCAAACCGTCGGTCTTGGTGGCGGCAAGGGTCATCAGCGAATAGCCTGCCTGTGGCACGATGGCAATGCGCGAGGAGGCCCTGATTTGATAGCCCAACTTGGCGGCAAAGCCACTCTGCTTGTAGTTGATGGTGTTCTGGTAGTCATTGCCGCTATACCACATCACATCGTCGGTGGATGTCAGGCCGATGGTATAGGACAGCTGCAAGTCGAAATGCTTGAAGGTGACACCTGCCAAGCCCGTAACGCCCGAGAGGGTGTTGTAGGAGAAGCCTGCCCCGATGTAGGCTTGGGTGGATTTGATGTAGGAGATGCGCTCCATGGTGATGGTGTCACTGATGTGCTGGTCTTTGGACAAGGTGTATTCACGCTCCAGGTCTTTATAGCCCTTGCGGGTACATTCCACCAATATCTTGCCGACATTTACGGGTATCTTTGTAGCGTTCTCATATCTCGTCTTGTTTACCGTGATGTTGGCTTTACGCGGGAACACCTGCAGCTGCATGGTGCCCTTGAAGGGTTCGGGAGGCACAACCACATAGGTGGAGTCTTTCTGGCCAAACACCTTGATCGTTGTGTTGCGTGATTCGCAGCTGTCCTTACGGGTCTCAATATAATAGGTACCCTCATAAAGTTCGGTCTTCCATTGTCCATAGCCTTTGTTCTCTCCATTACACCAGATTTCCGCCTCCTTATCGTTATCCACCTTTATGGTGACACGAGCATAATGGGGAGACTGGTCTATCAGTTCGATGTAGTGGTCGGGGGCTATGCTATCGCCCACCTCAATGTCTTGTTCGCCCACGAGCCGGCCTTTTTCCACTTTGACCTTGTGTTTGCCACGCATGATGTATTCGTTGACCAAGGGGGTCTTACCGATGGCTTCACCATCTACGAAGACAGTGGCACCGGTCTGTGAGGCTGTGATGTTGACAAAGCTGCCCACACCGGGGTCGAGTTTCATCCTATAGACAGATCCTTCGTCAATGGGGATTTCAAACTCGTACTCACATCTGCCAAAACGCTCATGGGTGATGGTCAACTTTTGTGAACGGCGGGGCACATAAACCCAGATTTCGCCATCTTCTCGATAAACAATATCACCAACAAGACCAACAGTACCATTAGTAAAGGAGTAACCCTTGCCATAGGTATTCACCTTGATCAAAGCAGCATTCCTGTTGTTGTTGTCAAGGCGGGCAGTTCCCTTCAACTGGGCAGTCCTCTCGTCTATCTTATCGAAGCTGACCACCTGCATGTGTCGTTCGTTTTGTCCATACATCCGGCACGTCATGCCGATGCAGACAAGCATGAATAAAATGATTCGTTTCACGATATAGTATAATTTGGTTTACGCTGAAGTTGTTAATATGCCCATGCTACATCCGTACACCTGTTCGCTCAAGAAGGATGACCTTGCCCTCCTCATGATGGACAAGAGACATCGTTGTACCTATATTTCCAACAATTAATGTGGGGTCGCACACGGTGAAACGGCGGCCATTCAGTAAAAAGTAATCGCCTTCTACCGGCTCGTTGAATGCCACGGCTGTGGCGAGATGGCCGGGGTAATACACCAAGACTACATCCAAATCGAGCAGATCGCGCACAAGGTGGGAGAAAAGGATGGAACGGTCTTCACAGTCGCAATAAGGATAGTACAAGGTTTCCTCTCCGAAGAAAGCCCTGTCTTCGCCCCATACCACATCATCATACTGGTAATTAAAGCCAGACTGCACCCAGTTGAGCAGACGTGAAGCAGCATCGTAGGCAGACATACCCTTGATTTTCTCGCGTATCTGCGGATAAAGGTAGTTCACCACCTCTTCGTCCATGGGCGCATTGGCGTAGGTAGCCCAGCGTGTCATGAAGTCGTCGCCGATATATGAATTGGGATAATTGTTGTAGAAGTTGATGAGGTTCTTGTTCATCTTGACGGTAAAGGAGAACTCAGGATATTGTAAAGAAGTGATGGTGCGTTCCGGGGTATCGTTGACATCAAACTTCTGGTTGGCAACGAGGCGCAACGAGAGGTCTTTCTCCTTGGGAAAGGGCACATCGGCGTATGAAATCCGCTGACAGTTGTCGTTGTCAAATACATAATATTTCTCACCATCTCCAAAACTAAGGTAAGAATTACCATAGATGGAATGACTGCTGGCGATGAGGATGCCCAACTGCGGACCATCGTTGTAGAAACGCATCTTGTAACCTGACTGCAGGTAGAGGTAGCCGAGCACCAACATGGACTCATTAGTGCGGGGTCCATAGAAGTCGTAGGTGATGGTCTTGAGCATCTGCAGGTAAGCCCAGTCAGACAAATGGCGCTCCTTGCGTATCTTCAGACAATCGAAGAGCAGGTTATCAAAAGCAGGTGTCATAAGATTGCTGAGCTTGTTGCCCACATTAACAGAGTTGACTTGTCCCAAGGTGAAACGGCAGTCGTTGCCCATACGCACCTTGACCTCTGTGCCATACACCTTGACAGTGCGGTATTCCACCTTGGGCACGGTGGTTTCCTTGATGGGGGCAATGGGTTGCGGTTGCTCCTGCTTGTCTATTTTGGGTTTGATTACTTCATTGATGGCCAACTGTCGGTCAGGCTGTTTAGCGGATTGTTTGACATTTTTCTCTTTCTTCTTCAATTTACGCAACATCTTCATAATGCCTTCACGCACCGACAAAGCCTGGCGACCAAGCCATGAGTTGGTCACTGCGTTGTTTTCAGTGATTTCGGGAAGTGTTTTCTGGTCTTCGGGGGTTTTCACGCCTTCTTTCACCAAACCGTCTTTCCAAGGCTGCTTGATAAAATCAGTATATTCCTTGAACATCTGCTTGCGGAAGTCCTGATAATCTTCATGCATTTCTTTACGGAACTGTTCAAATTCCTCGTCACTGCTCTGTGCGTTGGCTTGCGGCAAGCCCACGCAACCCAAAAAGGCCAAGCTAAGTAGTTGTGTTTTCATTATATCGCTGAGGTTCTTTCATCCCGCAAACACCACAGACGGGATATTAATGTTCTCTCATATACTCTATTTCTCAGGTATTAAAAAAGGCGTAGGTGTCTGCTTCTGCCCATCCTGGAAACACAGGCCTTCGCATTGCCTCAACACACAGGACAGACAACTCAGTTAGCCCACGCCAGTTTAGGTAAATATATACAAATCACCTACCAAACTCTAAAAACCCACTGATGTTCGCCCTTAAAAAAGAGCAAACACGGTGGCCGAAGATTCGGCAGATATGATATACCAACCGTACCACGTAAACATTTTCGCTGCCATTTGTCTGCTGTGTTGTTCGAGTTTGCAAAGTTCGTGTTTCACAAAGACAAACGTTGAAAACGTCTTTCTTAACATGTTAGACCACCCCTTACCCCTAAGGGCTAACGAGTGATACAGCAAAGGTAATTAATTATCCTGAAACAAATTTAACTTTTGAAAGAAAAATGAACAAATTTAACCTTTTTACACATTTAAACAATAGAGGTTCTTATCACTACAATATCCAAACTGTAAACGATTGATTTACGGAAAA
>SFEK01000176.1 GCA_004557285.1 Bacteroidales bacterium
TCAACACACCCGAGAGCCTCCTCACTATAGCCAAGGGGCATACCGTTCAGGTATCGTGCAAGGAGTTCTCTCCATTGAGCACCGTGAAGAGTGCGGCCACACGCCTCAACCAGAGGCTGGGAAAAATAGAGTTCGAAGTATCAACACCCGACAACGGTGCGACCATCATCATCAAGCGCAACTGATATGAGCACAAAGACCAATCCCTATTGCGCTACCTGCCCAAAGGCACATAACGCCATCAATGGCCGCTACTGCAACGCGCTTCGCTGCTACGTCGAGTACGCAAAGGAACCTTGGTGCAATATGCAATAACCCTTAAAAAACGAAGATTATGGAAAAGTCAATCAAACCATTTTTCAACTGGCGCACACACGTGCTGCTCATCATCGCGGCCCCGGCACTGATACTTATCCTGGGCGAGTGCGACGATATGCTCAGGCTCGTCATCACAAAGGCGGTAGGATTTCTCCTCGCATACATCGCCTGCATGCTCGGCAGCTACTGGTACAGACACGGAAAGCTCAACGAGCTGAACGAAGTAACCGAGGAGGACTGACCATGCCCATAGAGCTCACAGCCAAGGACATTGACGCAATAGCCTACAAGGCGGCGACAATAGTTGTGCGCCTGCTGAAGAAGCACAAGAACGACGACGGGAACTCCCCCGTAATGGTGTCAACGAAAGAGGCCGCAGCAATACTACACATCTCACCGGGGCGCATGAGGCAGATTGCAGAACGTTTCCCGCATGTCAAGCAGGGAAACAGCAAGCAGGGGAAGCTCCTCTTTGTGAAGGACGCACTAATCGAGAACTATTAAGCAGTGAACAATGAGCCACAACGAACCGAAAACCCCGATACCGCACAATCAGGAGCTTATAAACGAGTGCTATGAGGCCATGGTACGCGCAATCAATGACGAGTGCGATACCAACGGAGCTGAGGACGCACGAAGCGCAGCTTGTTCCGTCGACACCAACGACGGTTACATAGATCTCTGTATGGACCACTGCGGAAACACTTCCGTTGTCATAGTCCACGACAACGCCAGCGAAGGCGAGTGCCCGTTACTATGCAAAGCCATTGCGGACGGACTGCCAGACTGGAGCGAGACCGTTGAGCAGTGGGAAGAAGACAACCCATACGAAGACGAATGGACAAGCCACGGCTTCGCCGGTGAAGCAGACTACATTCACTGGAGATACGGATAGACCATTAGGTTTTTAATTTTCTTTTCATAAGTTTATTAGTTAGTTGTTAAAATTCATCGTCTCTCCTCCGTCGTGAGACGCATAAGGAGAGACACACGGCAGGTTAGTTCAACATGGTAGAACGGCAAAACCCAAGCACAGTGAAGAATCCTAAAATACCACACTGCCAAGCAGGTTCGAGCCCTGCACCTGCCACTAAAGTAACAACCGATTAAACACAACAAACATTATGGATTACGCAATTTTCAAAACCATCGACAATGGACGGCCAGCCGTCATCAAACGCTTCACACAGCAGGACTGCAACCACAGGGCAAAGCTTGCTGCACGAAGAGCCCTCAACGATATGTGGTATCACTACATCCAGCACCATAAGACAAAGGGCAGCAACCTCAAAGCCACAAGGTATGGCTTCGAGTACGACCACATGACAAGCGCCAACACAAAGGAGCACGTGCGCTACTTTATCGACTATCTATAGCACGACCCAAACAAGCACAACATATCAAGCCAACGGAAGGGCATCCCCCTGTGAAGGCTTTAAACCGGTGACAGGCGGCAACAGACCGCCACACGCCACGGAAAGCAGGCAAAATAGAGCAACCTGCAGGGAACCAAGAAACGGTTGAGCGTGGGAGCGTTACCCACCCGTGGCACAAACAACAGACAAATTATCATGGAATCAATATCCATCAAGTCAAACATCTAAAAAACAACAAATCATGGCAAAAGAAATGCAACTTACCGTTCAGGAGAGCCGTGAACTCCTGCTGAACCCTGCCTATCAAGCGCAGAAGACGTTCGAAATCCAACAGCGTATGGCAAACATGTACGTGCAATCAACTATCGTGCCGCAATCGTACCGTGGCAACATCGGCAACTGCGTAATAGCTATCGACATGGCTCAACGTATGCAAGCCAATCCACTGATGGTGATGCAGAACCTCTACGTAGTCAACGGAAATCCTGCCTGGTCTTCCAAGTTCCTTATCTCATGCATCAACATGAGCGGCCGCTTCACACCTCTCCGTTACCAGTTCATCGGAAAACGCGGAACACAGCAATATGGTTGCCGTGCATATGCCTACGAGAAAAGCGACAAGGAACACAAGGAGGCTCTTTGTTCTGTATGGGTTACTATGGAAATGGCAGAAAAGGAGGGATGGACTAAGAAAGCGGGCTCCAAGTGGCTCACCATGCCAGACCAGATGCTTATCTATCGCTCTGCTGCTTTTTGGTCTCGCGCCTATGCTCCCGAAATCTCTATGGGCTTCCTGACCAAGGAAGAAGCAGAGGATGCCGTCTATGATGAAATCGTTGATGCACCTGTTATCACATCGTCACAGGACGACGATATTCCCGAACCTCCAATTACCGATGCTCCAACCGATGAAAATGCAGGTACAGAACAAGAACCAGTACAGCCGGCCGCACAAGCTGCTGCGCCCTCTCCTACCGCTAACACAAGTGGGAAGCCTGCTGATGCTGTTACCGCTGCCATGCAGAAGCAGACCACTCGCAAGACGACCTACAAAGCACCTTCTCCAGTAGAGACCGCCGATGGACAGCGTGTTGACACCGAAACAGGTGAACTGTTCGCGCAGAAATAACCGAGTATCCCAGTGGGCAGGTGCGAAACACCGAGTAACATCTGCCCACATTTTCAAACTAACAGTCATGGAGAAAGTAATAATAACACT
Source organism: Bacteroidales bacterium (assembly GCA_004557285.1). Lineage (GTDB taxonomy): Bacteria > Bacteroidota > Bacteroidia > Bacteroidales > Bacteroidaceae > Prevotella. The sequence continues at coordinate 2,914 of SFEK01000176.1, forward strand.
TGAAAGCAATGGGTGGAAAGTCCAACAGGGCGACAAGTACGCTGACACTCTCTGCTATGAAGAAATGCTTGGTGTCCTTGTCTCCTTAACGATGCCTGAGCAACGCCCTTGCTTGCAATGGATGCTTACAAGGGAACAGCACGAAGCGTATATGACGTATCTGAAAAGCATTCATCAATAACCATCAAAAAGTAATCAAATTATGGCATTTCAAATTATAAGACCAGCAGACCGTCAAGGATGGCTGGCACAACGTGAAAAAGGTATCGGCTCGTCAGAAGTCGGCACAATCCTCGGTGTTAACCCTTGGGAAACTCCCTACCAACTTTGGCGACGCAAGAAAGGCTTGTCACCTCGCGTAGAGGAAAACGAAGCCATGCGTGCCGGACACATTCTTGAAAGCGCAGTCGCCACCTACTTCGAGGAAGAAAGCGGACGGCAGGTTATCAAGGCTTCCGAGGGAGACTGGCTCGCAGTCGACACCGAACGTGACTTTTTGCGCGTGTCACCCGACCGCACTTATTGGTTGGAGGGTAAGCACAGCAACGACAACAAGGGCATCCTCGAATGTAAGACCACACAAATGGATATTGACGATACCGACCTGCCCAAGTACTGGTTCTGCCAGCTCATGTACCAACTCGGCGTAATGGGCTATCGTCAAGGCTCTCTCGCTTGGCTCATACGAGGACGCAAGTTTGGCTATCGTGACATCAACTTCGACGCCGATTTCTATGCTTACATGGTGGAGCAACTTGAAAAGTTCTGGCGCGACTGCATCGTCGGCGACCAAGAGCCTCCCGTAACAACCATTGACGATATTCAAATCAAGTTCCCTCGTTCTACTACCGGCAAGACTGTTGAGGTCACAGAGGAACTCATGGACGACCTCAACATCCTCAAAAGCATCAAGCCTCAGCTTGACGAGCTTACACGGCAGAAGAAAGAGATTGAGGACCGGGTGAAGACGTTCATGGCTGATGCCGACACGCTCTGCATGGCTGGCACCAAGGAGCAGAACCCTATCGTCATCGCTACTTGGAAGACAGCCAAGGAT
>SFEK01000177.1 GCA_004557285.1 Bacteroidales bacterium
CGTTGCTGCGTGGCCTTCTCGTTCTGGATGGCGGCATTGAGCAACTGCTCGGCATTTTCCTTGCTCATCTTCTCTTCCGGGTTCTGCTTCTTGTCATTTTTCTTCTTGTCAGGATTATTCTTGTTTTGTTCTTCCTTCTTGTTTTCACCGTTCTTGTCCTTGTCCTGGTTTTGCTGCTGCTGGTTTTGGTTCTTCTTGTTCTGTTTCTTCTGCATGCGCTTGCACAAGGCTAAGTTATAGCGGGTCTCGTCATCGTGAGGGTTGTTTCTCAACGACTGCTGATAGGCGTTGATGGCCTCACTGTACATCTGCTTGTTCTGGCAGATGACACCGATATTGTGATAAATCTTCGACAGACGCATCTTGTTGGTCTCCACGTCGGCAGCCTTCTCATACATCACCACGGCTGCAGAGTCCTTGTTCTGCATCATCAGCGCACACCCTAAATTGTACAGGGCCTGGGGGTTGCCGGGATTTGCCGACAGGGCCTTGCGATACTGCACTTCGGCCTTGTCGTATTGCTGAAGGCGATACACACGATTGCCCTCACGCAGAAACTTTCTGTCTGCCGTGGTCTGGGCCTGCACCATGTTGACCACAGTCATCAGCAGGCATATCATCAGTAGTCTAATGCTCATCTTCTTTCCTTATTTAAACAATTTGAAACGGCGCAATAACGGATTCTTACGTTCAAGCATCAGCATCTCGACCAGCAGAATGAGGATGACCAGCACGCCGACAGCCTGAAACTGCTCGTCGTATTCGCTGTAGATCACACTGCTCATTTCGCCCTTCTGTAGTTTGGTCAACTCGTTGTCGAGCTGCTTCTGTGCCATATTGCTGTTATCTACATGGATATAAGCACCCTTGCCGGCTTCGGCGATCTGCCTACACATGGTTTCATTGAGTGCCGACATCACCTCGTTGCCGGTATTGTCTTTCATATATCCTCCCGTGCCATCGGGCACAGGTGCACCCTTGGGCGACCCGATGCCTAACACAAACACACGCTGACCGCTTTTGCAGGCAGCTGCGGCGGCTTCCACTGCCCCACCCTCATGGTCTTCACCATCGGTGATCACGATGATGGCCCTGCCAATGTTTTTCTGCTGCGTAAAACTCTTCGAACAGATGTTTATCGCCTGTCCAAGGTCGGTGCCCTGTGTGGCAATGAGCGATGGGTCGGTATTCTGCAAGAACATCTTGGCCGACACATAGTCGCTCGTGATGGGCAACTGCACGAAAGCATCACCGGCAAAGACCACTAACCCCACCTTGTCGTCGGTGAAGTTGTCCACCATGTTCTCTACCAGCATCTTGCTCTTGTCCAGACGCGACGGCACCACATCCTCAGCCTTCATTGAGTTACTGATGTCCAAGGCAATCATCACCTCAATGCCCTGACGCTTCTCATTGTTGATTTTCGTTCCCATCTGCGGACGTGACATCATCACGATCAGCAGGGCAAGGGCAGCCTGCATCAGCCAGAACTTAGCACCACGGCGGTGGGCCGACACATCAGGCATCAACCGCTTCAGCAGTTCGGGGTCGCCCAGCTTCTTCAGGTTGTTCTTTCTTCTGCGCTGCATGAGCAGGCGCACCAGAAACAACAGCGGGACAACGGCCAACAGGTATAAATATTCCGGATTCTCAAATCTGAACATAGTGTTATCTTATTATATCATGGGATACGACGGAAGACGGTGATGCGCAACAACAGTTCAAGCAGCATCGACAGCATGGCTGCGACGGCAAAAGGCAGATAAGCCTCATAGCGCTTGGTGTATTTCTTGACATCCATCTTGGTCTTTTCCAGTTTGTCAATATCTTTATAAATTCCTTTCAGTTCGGCGGTGTTCGAGGCACGATAGAAACGGCCATTGGCCACATTGGCTATCTGCGACAATGTGTTGACATCCACATCGGCACGCATCTTGACATACTGCACGCTATATCCCACACGCTGTGGATAAGGGGCAAGCTCCTTGCTGCCAATGGCGATGGTATATACCCTAATGCCCATGCTCTTGGCAATGTTGGCGGCAGTCAGCGGAGAGATGTCTCCCATGTTGTTGCTGCCGTCGGTCAGCAGGATCACCACCTTGCTTTTGGTCTTGCGGTCTTTCAGTCGGCTCACGGCATTGGCCAGTCCCATACCGATGGCCGTACCGTCAGAAATGATACCATTATACGAAATGTCGGTACGCACGTTCTGCAGCAGGTTGATGAGCGAGGCATGGTCGGTGGTCATGGGGCACTGGGTGAAAGCCTCTCCCGCAAAGATGGTCAATCCGATATTGTCGTCAGGACGGTCGGCAATGAATTCGGCAGCCACACTCTTGGCGGCCTCAATGCGGTTGGGTTTCAGGTCTTCGGCCAGCATACTGGTAGAAACGTCAATGGCCAGCATGATGTCAATGCCTTCCACGGTCTGGCTTCCCCATCGGTTGTGGGTTTGCGGCCTGGCCAAGACCATCACCACCATGACAAAGGTGAAGATGCGCAGCAAGAAAGGCAGTTCCTTGAGCCTCACGCGCCAACTCTTGGGCGCATACTGATAGGCAAAGGTATCGCTCATGCGCATGGTTGGCTCGGTTTTTTTCCTGTAGAGCATATACCATATAATATAAGGTATAAGCAGCAACAGCAAAAAGAAATATTCTTTATTGACAAATTCCATAATTTCTACTCATGTTACTATACTAACATATACACCTCGTAAACAATGAACGCTAACAGGGCTGCACTGCACACGGCAAGCACCAGGATAGCCGTCTTGAGCACTGTCCTCGACCGGTTGCGCTGCTTGTCCTCTTCCGAGAGTTTTGGGGCGATGCGTTCCACCACCGGCTGGTCTTCTTTCTTGGTGTTGTTGATGAAATCCACGGCATTGACCAGATTGGCGTCGTTTTCGTTGATCAGTGTCGAGTATTTGGCAAACTTCACCAGGTCGGCAGTCATAAACAGTTCTTTCAGTTCGTCAATCATCTTCCTGTCGCCCTCCTGTTGCAGGCGAGCGATGATTTCGGCACTGGTCATCTCGGTGGCATTGAAACCGAAACGCTCATTGATGTATTTTCTGATGACATCAGTGAGCATGGTGTAATAGGTCTTCTGGTCATCAGAAGCCGCCATGCGGTCGGCCCGCAGATGTTCAATCTCCTGCAAGGCCTTCTGGTGTGGCGGCATACGCTTGATGATGCGCACGCGGGCCACTACAGGCTTGTTGTCTCTCAATCGTGTCCACAGGTAATAGGTGACCACAGCAAGCACCACTAACAGCAGACTCAACCAGAAAGACAATTCCCATTCACTCCATAAGAACGGACTGTCCTGCACATCCTTGGGAGGGAAGAATTTCTCGGGATGCAAGGTATCAACAGGCACGGTGAGCACCTTCAGCGCAAGACTCTTGCTCGCATAGGCCTTGCCATCCACCAGCACCTTCATGGGAGGGATGTAATAAAGATTCTCGTCGAAAGAGGTCAAGGTATAGGTGCGACTGATGCACAGGAAACCGTCGTCGATAACCGTCGTGTCGGTCTTGCCCAACTGCACAAGCTCCACACCGGGCGTAAGGTATTGCTCAGCCTTCAGCTCTGGCCATTTCACCTTGGCGCCTTCCTTCACTTTCACACTGAGCGTCATGTCGGTCTGCTCACCGATAAGTAGCTGTATAGAGTCGATCTTGGCCTCAACAGACACTTGAGCATGTAAGCACAACACGCTGAAAAGCAACAATATGATATGTATTATTCTATTTACTTGCATTCCAAATATAGATTCAATAGGTTCCCGAAACAAATTCATCAACGGCGCATGGCAAACAGCGACATCAGCGACTTGACATAATCCTGATTGGTGGCTATCGACACGTTGTCCACATTGCTTCTGCTAAACACCTCGTCAAGCACCTTCTGCCTGTGTTCCCAATAAGAGCGGTGGGCATTCCTCAGTC
>SFEK01000178.1 GCA_004557285.1 Bacteroidales bacterium
AATCAGGAGAGGGAGGAGGCTGTCGTGGAGGTGGATACTATGGTGCTACGCCGACAGACATTCCAAAAGCAGGTGCTGTGCAACGGAAAGCTGAGGGCTATGCGAATGGCGGAACTCATGTGCCCGAAGGCAGGGGAGATACTGCAAAGCGTGAACGTGAGGAACGGACAACTTGTGGCTGAGGGAATGACATTGGCTGTTGCCGACACCCGTGAAAGAAAGGATGCACTCGAGAAAGCCAAGCACGACCTCGAAAAAGCCAGGGTAGAACTGCAGGACAAACTCATAGGACTGGGATATGACGGAAACACAGACATCGTGCCGGCTGACGTGTTGAAAAGGGTGGAGGTGACATCAGGGTATTACTCGGCACGGTTTGCACTGCGTTCCGCCGAACAGGCACTGCACGACTGTACACTGTACGTTGAAAGCTCCTTTCAGCGGACGTATTGCCGACCTCGTGGCAAGGCCTCACCAACGTGGTGACAAGTTCTGTACGCTGATAGATGACTCGTTCTTTGACGTGGAGTTCAAGATACTGGAGGCGGAGCTTGTTTCTGTCCGTATGGGTACAGTGGTAAAGGTGTCGCCTTTTGTTGATAATGAACTGTCGTTAACCGGTGCTGTGACGGAAATAAATCCATCGGTGGATGACAAGGGACTGGTGTCGGTCAAGGCTCGGGTGAAAAACACATCCAGCAGACTGTTGGACGGAATGAACGTAAGGGTGATAATAGAGAACTCTGTAAGCGGAATGTTCGTGGTGCCGAAGGAGGCTGTGGTGGAGCGTGACGGATATAACGTGGTGTTCGTATATAACCGTGAAACCCACCGCGCGGTATGGACATACGTGGATATACTCTACAGTAATCTCACGAGCTTTGCCATTACGGGATGCGAGCGGAAGAACACCACAGTTAAAGAGGGGGACATTGTCATCACCTCGGGAAATCTCAATCTTGCGGATGACACGGAAGTGAAAGTTAAATAATGAATTGCAGTTATGCTACGAAATATTATCCACCGACCTATTGCCGTGACGATGACGCTCATTGTCATCGCCACTCTCGGTGTGCTTGCCCTCGGGCGCATACCGGTGTCGCTAATGCCTGATGTTGATGTGCCGCGGATAGTGGTGCAGATGTCGGCTCAGGGCAGTTCTGCCCGTGAGATAGAGCAGAGCATGGTGGCACCCATGCGCCGACAACTGTCGCAGGTGGCAGGACTGAAGGACATAGAGTCGTCATCGCGCACTGATGCGGGAATAATAACTCTCACATTCAGTCCGGGCAGTGACATGAGTCTGTTGTTCATTGAGGTGAACGAGAAAATCGACCGTGCCATGGGGTTCATGCCTAAGGGAATGGAACGCCCGAAGGTAATGAAGATAGGCGCACTCGACATTCCCGCCTTTTACGTCGATGTGACCGGCGGCAAGCCTGAGCAAACATCCCGGTTGGTGAGCAACGTGATTAGCAAGCGGTTGGAGCAGTTGCCACAAGTGGCGATGGTTGACTACAGCGGACTTACCAAGGCACAGATCTCCATACTGCCCGATGCCGCAAGGGCTGGAGTGGCTGGTATAACAAATGCCGACATAGAGAAGGCTATCAGCGACAACAATATCGTTCTTGAGACACTGAGCGTGAGGGACGGCATATACAGATACAACATCCACTTCGACTCGCAGATACTCTCTGTGCATGACATAGAAAACATATACATCAGCCGCAACGGACGACTGTTGCAACTGAAAGACATCTGCAATGTGGAGGAAACGGCTGCCGTGCGCAAGGGTATCGTTGAGTCTGACGGGAAGAACGCAATAACGATGGCGGTGATAAAACAGAGCGATGCGCAAATGAGCGACCTTCAGCAAAGCGTGGATACGCTGATGGCACAACTCACAAGTGACTATCCTGAGCTACATTTCGCAGTGACCCGCGACCAGACGCAGCTTCTGTCGTACAGTATGAATAACTTGGGATGGAACCTCGTGCTCGGAATCATCATGGCAAGCATGGTTCTGTTTATGTTCATAGGTGGCCGAAGGCTTCCACTGCTTGTTGCCATATCCATACCATTGTCGCTTATACTCACATTGCTATGCTTTTATCTTTTGGACATATCACTTAACATAATATCCCTATCGGGACTGATTCTCGGTGTGGGAATGATAGTGGATAACGCCATCATAGTGATAGACAACATTTTGCAGAAAGACTCTTGCAATGAACAGAACGTAAGACAAGCGGTGGGGGAGGTGGCAATGCCCATGCTGTCTTCGGTGTTGACCACCTGCTCTGTGTTTGTCCCGCTGATATTCCTCAGCGGAACCGCAGGGGCACTGTTCTATGACCAGGCAATGGGAATAAGCATTGCGCTGTTCTGCTCACTTGCCGTGGCAACATTGGTGATACCGGTATATCATTTCAACTTATGCCGACAATGCCGTCCGAGAACTACGAAAGTCAACGTGATGATGGTGCGATGGTATGAAAGGGGAATGCGCCATACACTTCGCCATCCCAAAACAATGATTGCCATTTTTGCAGGTAGCATTGTGATGGTGACAATGCTTCTGCCATTAATACCCAAAGAGCGTATGCCCGAGACACCACATGACGACGCACTTGTCACGATAGACTGGAATGCGGGGATTGTGGCAGAGGAAAACAACAGGAGAGTGAATGAGACCCTAAACCAGGTCAAGGAGTTGGTAAAGGCAAGCACAACGATGGTGGGAGGTCAGGAGTTTATGCTTTCGCATACCAAGAACATCACGGGCAGTGAGGCTGTGTGCTACATAAAATGTGACTCGCCGGAGGATTGCGACAAGGCGGTGGAAAGAATAAAGGGATATGTGGCAAGGCATTATCCCAAGGCAAAGGTGGAGGCTGAACTCGCGGCAAACATATTCGACATGATATTCTCTACTGACGAACCTGACTTACAAATCCGACTGCAAAAGCGTGAGGGCGGAAGGCCCGAGGTGGCGCAGACACGGATGGTGACCGACTCCCTGCAAAAAAAATTCTGGCAGACAGACATACCAAGGGTATCTACCGAAACATATATCCGATTTTCCACCGACGCAGAGCAAATGGCATACTATGGTGTGACATACCGCCAACTGTATCTGCGCTTGAAGGAACTGCTTGGGGCAAACAACATATATGAGATAAACAGCGGTGGCGAGAGTGTGCCAGTGGTTGTGGGTCACAACACAATGGACAGTGCGACACTGCTTGGCAACACCATCACCAACGACAAGGGAATAGACATCCCGTTGGAATATCTCGTAAAGGAAGTGCGCAGCGAGGACTATAAACTACTAACGGCAAATGAAGACGGGGAGTTCTCCGTGATAGACATCGACAGAATATCTGAAAGGGAAGCTGAGAAGATGATGGATTACGTAGGAAAGATTACGGAGGACACGCCTGTCAAGGCCTCGTTCCGTGGCGGGTATTTCTCCTCACGCTTAATGATTGGCGAACTCATTATGGTGCTTGCCGTGGCGTTGCTGTTGCTTTATTTCATACTCGCAGCACAGTTTGAGAGCATCATCCAACCGATGATTATTCTTTTGGAAGTGGTCATCGATGTGGCGATGGTGATGTTGGCATTGTATGTTTGTGGCGAATCGCTGAACATCATGTCAATGATTGGCATCATAGTGGCTTGCGGAATAATCATAAACGACTCGATACTGAAGGTTGACACTATAAACAGGCTGTATAGACGAAATAAGCAAGACGGCAACGCCGGAAATCTCCATCTGCTCCAGGCAATAATGACGGCAGGACACATGCGACTGAAACCTATTGTCATGACATCACTGACCACGGTGTTGGCCATCGTGCCGCTGCTGCATCGTGGTGACATGGGTTCAGCCCTGCAATATCCGTTGTCGTTCGCAATAATCATTGGTATGTCAGTGGGCACTATGGTGAGCCTCTTCTTCGTTCCTCTAATGTTTTATCTCATATATAGAAAAAGATGAAACACACGTTCTCCATATTACTCGTGATGTGCGTCCTGATGGTCATTGGCGCGGCACTTGTCACTCGACTCGACATAAGCAACGAACCGCGGCCTGAACGGGGCAGAACACTTACCATTTCATATAACTGGAACAACGCGTCGGCTAAGGTGGTGGAACAAAACGTCACGTCACGCATTGAAGCCGTGGTGAGTTCGGTGCGTGGAGTGGAAAAGGTGTCGTCGGTAAGCTGCTTCGGTTATGGACGCGTCACGG
>SFEK01000179.1 GCA_004557285.1 Bacteroidales bacterium
GGCGGTGGACCGGGAGGAATTGTTGTCCTGTCCCGCTTTGTCTGTCCGTATCCGTTACCGCAGCCGTCCTGTTCCCTGCCGGGTCATTGAACTGGAGGACGGGCAACTGCTGGTACGTTTCGAGGCTGAGGCATCCGCCGTTACGCCAGGACAGTCTGCCGTGTTTTACGAAGGCCACCGGGTCTTGGGGGGGAGGAATCATCGCCTCGCAGCGGGGCCTCGGGAAGTGGGTGGCTGCTTGTCAGGAACGGTTCGGGTGAACAAAACTGATTGACATGTTAGGGAAAGGCTATGGTTGTATTAAAGTTCGGAACATTGTCAACGGTAGATGCCTCAGGGTGTGATGTATCATGCCCCCTGTATGCCTTTTATGGATATGCAAGAGGTGTGTATTACATATATTATGCGGCGTAGGCTCTGGCGTTCGAAAGAAATAATCTTTCTAACATCTGGTGATAATATCGCAGATTATATCTATTTTTGTGCGCAAATATGCGTTGTGAACGATGGACAGGTGTTTTACTTTCAGCACTTCGGGTGAGCTTATTAGGGTTCCGAGCAAGGCGGTGGTGCTTATTACTGCCGATGGGAACTATTCGGTCCTCTCTCTGGCCGATGGCTCGGAGTATGTCGTCACTTTGCAACTTGGGCAGATCGAGCGAAAGCTGATGGAGTTTGTCACGAACCATGACAACCGGTTTATTCGAATCGGCAAAAGCTTGATTATTAACTCCGAATACATTTCGTATATCCATTTGGCACGACAGAAGCTGATTCTTTCTGACTGCCGCACCTTCAAGCGTGAGACGACGGCTTCGCGAGAGGCCCTGAAAGCCCTGAAGGATTATATAGAGAAGGAGGAACGATGATGAGCAGAATGAAGATGGACATTGATGACAATGAGATAAGGATTATCTCGCCAGAGGGGAGGAACACTATTTCCGCTCGCCCTCGCTGGATTTATGGGGTCATTGCGTGCGCTGTAGTGGCGATTGTTGCCATCGTGTCTGCATTGCTTGGGAGCGGTGACGATGCTGTTGAAAGCGAGGGACTGACGGTGACGCAGGTTGCCACAACTCCTGATGGTATTCCCTCAGTGGCTCCAAAAGGCTTTGTGGAAATGACGGATACCATTATTTACGATGAGCCCATCACAATACTTACTCCGCATGATGCCGTACCTCAGCTTCACATCGGCATTGACGTGCTGCAAAGTTCCGATGTGGTTCTGGCCATGCAGGCCGCTGACATTCGCGGCGACAATGGCGGAATAGTAGGTGCTTACGTAATGAAAGGTAATCTGATGAGTAAGGGACAGGCAAAATCAGGATTCTGCGCCATTATCGATGGCAAAGTGACGATAGGCGTAGCCGATGCTACGCCTTTTCTCGAAAAAGCGATCGAGGCCGATGGATATTTCTTCCGCCAATATCCGCTGGTGGTGGGCAACCAGTTGGTGGAAAACAAGCCAAAAGGCCGTTCGTTCCGCAAAGCACTTGCCGAGTGGAACGGCACCACGGTAGTGGTGCTGAGCCGCAGCAGGCTCACTTTCCACGATTTTGCGCAGACGCTGGTGGATATGGGTGTGACAAATGCCATTTATCTGGTGGGTTCCGAGGCTTTTGGCTTTGCAGTGGATGCCGGTGGTGATAGAATCGAATTCGGGAAGGAAGTGCCGTCTCTGTCCGTATGTGCCAACTATATCATCTGGCGTTAATTGTCATTTCATACATCATAGTCCTCATTTCATACAATGCCCGGCCATTCCCTTTGTCAGACACTGTCTTTTTGCGAAATTTGCCGTGTGGAATTCATTGATTCCCCACTTAAAACTTTAGACGAATATGAGACGACTGATGATGAATCTGCTTTTGCTGGCTGCCATGTGTTTATGCTTGTCGTGCAACGATAAAGATTTCAAGCACATGGAGAGGAATGGCGTGTATTATTGGAAGACCGTTCTGGAACTTGGCCCTGATGACTATGATTTTATGGATCGTCATGGGATTGGCCGCATCTATCTGCGAATGTTTGATGTGACGGCAGAGAACTGTGTTTCATGCACTACGTTCGAGAAGGTAGCACCGAATGCCTCCCTGCGCGTTTCACCTGACGACTATCGGGTCACTGATGTTCTCAATTCAATGCTGGTAGTGCCGGTGGTATATATCACTCTGGATGCTTTAAAGGCTGTCAAAGGGAACGAGGGACAGTTGGCTGGTCTGATAGTGGAGCGGGTGCGACGAATGTGCAGCTACAACGAATGGACCGATGTGGAAGGGCTTCAGCTGGACTGTGACTGGACAGCATCGACCGAGCAGTCGTTTTTTTCGCTATGCGACTCAGCCCGATTACAGATAGCGCAGAAAGGACTTCCATGGACGCTCAGCTCTACCATACGCTTGCACCAACTTGCACGGAGGGTTCCGCCGGTGGACTATGGGGTACTGATGGTGTACAACACCGGTAATTTCAGTGATCCCGATGTCCAAAACTCCATTATCAGCATCAACGATGTTCAGCAATACCTTGGCCATCTCGACAGTTATCCGCTTCACCTTGATGTAGCGTATCCCACCTATTCCTGGCAGCTGCTGTTTCGCAAAAGACAATTTCTAGGACTGCTGAATGGCGTGGACGTAGCCGACACCGCATGTTTTGCCTCATTGGACAAGAACAGCCACCGTGCGCTATGTGATGTGATGCACAAGGGCAAGATTATCTGCAAGGGCGACATCGTACGCACCGAAGAATCGGCTCCCTGTGAAGTGTGGGCAGTTAAAGAAGCCATTGAGCGCCGAATGTCAAAACAGCGGCACAGTAATATCATCTATCATCTTGACCAACAAAACCTTTCAAAATATACTGCTGATGAAATCGACAAATTATACTCTACCGGTTGGCGTAATTAGCTGCATAGTGGCCATGTTCACCGCCTTACCTTCTGCGGAGGCTTGCGGACCTAATTTCCCGGGCATCCCAAAACCAAAGTTCTTCACATCGAAGATCGATGGCAACAGTGTAAGCTTGCTCGAACGCAGTGAGAACCTGCAGTTGTGGCAGCAGCTCACATCTACTGAAATCCCTGCCAGCGACATCGCTCAGGTGCTTTACGAACAAGACGATTACGATCCCGAAAGTGCCCCGGGCAATCTTTTCTATGTCTATCTTCGCAACACCAAGGACAGAGAGATTGAGGAATTCCTCCTCACGGCCAAGTCGTTGGAGCGTGAGCGCAAAGCGAGGGTATCACCGTGGTATTACCCCGCATCAAGATACAGCACGACCGATGATTTTTTTGACATCATCGGTCGTTGCAAGGCCTATCGGGGCTCGCGGCTGAAGGACCGCTATGCATTGCAGCTGGTGAGGGCTCTATTTGCCGCCCACGACTATGCCGGATGTGTGGATAGCTACAATGAATGTTTCCGTGGTTTTCCCGATAGCAACCTGATGAAACGTATGGCAATGAGGTATGTGGCAGGATGCTGGTCGCGGATGGGTGATACAGACAAGGCCAACAACTATTTTGCTCAAGCTGGTGATTTTTATTCCATCGTCCACTCCGATGCTGTGGCGTATATGGCAGCGTATAATCCCGACTGTCCCGAATTGATGGCACATATACAGCATTGTTCCGCCGATTCTGCCAGCTTCTGTGCGATAAGAGAGGTGGCGCAGCGAGTGCTGCGCGGCAGCAAGGTGCGTTACCGGGGCGATTGGGAGTTCTATCTTGCCTATGAGGCTGGAGAGTTCCATTCTGACTATGCCGCTGCCTCGCGCCACATAGCACGGGCTATGCAATCACGCTTCTCTTCGACCGATTTCCGTGACCATGCCCGTGCCTACCGCATGAAGATAGATGCTGCCCTCGGCAGGTCCGCTTCGCTCCTTTCTGACTTGCGGTGGATGGAGGGTAAGAT
>SFEK01000180.1 GCA_004557285.1 Bacteroidales bacterium
ACAAGGAAGAAGAGCTGCTCAGAAAGAAAAGTCCCGTGAATATCCGCAACAAGAAAGCCTCGTTTGAGTTTTTCTTTGTTGATACGTTTACGGCAGGCATTGTGCTGACTGGCACTGAAATCAAGTCGATACGACAGGGAAAGGCCTCTTTGGTGGACAGCTATTGCTATATACATCAAGGGGAAATATGGGTGAAGGGCATGAACATTTCTCCCTATTTCTTTGGCTCATACAACAACCATGAAGCCAAGCGCGACAGGAAACTGCTGCTGAACAGGCGCGAAATCAACAAACTGCAGGAGGCCACCAAGCAGGTGGGCTTCACCATCGTTCCGATATTGGTGTTTATCGACGACCATGGCCGTGCCAAGGTGGACATCGCCCTGGCCAAGGGTAAGAAGGCTTTTGACAAGCGGCAGACCATGAAGGAGAAGGAAGACCGCAGGGAGATGGACCGTGCCATAAAGAGATATTAGTAACATACAGATTTATGATAAAGACGATTGTTTTTGACCTTGGTGGCGTCATCATGACGATTGACCAGAACGAGGCGTTGAGGCGTTTTGCCGGATTGGGCCTTACCGACATTGACAAGTGGCTTGACCCTTATACACAGACAGGCATCTTTGGTGATGTGGAAGAAGGAAAGATAACGGCAGAGGAGTTTCGCAAGGCTTTGAGCGAGCTGGTGGGACGTGAGCTGACAGCCAAGGAGTGCCAGTATGCCTGGCTTGGCTACAGGAAGGAGGTGCCTGCACGCAATCTGGAACTATTGAAGGCATTGCGTGACAAGGGGTATCGACTGGTTTTGCTGTCGAACACCAACCCGTTTATGATGGACTGGGCCCTCAGTGGTGATTTTGACGGGCAGGGTGGTTCGCTCAACGACTATTTTGATTCGTTGTACCTGAGCTTCCGCCTGAAGGTGATGAAACCTTCGGCTCAGTTTTTCCAATATGTGATTGACGGTGAACAGCTGAATCCGGCTGAGGCGGTGTTTGTGGATGACGGTCCGAGGAACATCGCTGCCGCACAGCAGTTGGGATTCCACACGCTGTGTCCTGCCAATGGGGCCGACTGGCGTGATGACCTGTGGCAATTGCTCGACCGGCTCAACGGCAAGGACTGACAGCCACAGGTGCAGACAACGGATATTCAGAAGATATTTTTTGCAATTATAAGATGGTTTTCAAAAAGAAAAGAAGATGGCATTGCCTGTCGGGTCAGCCCATTACCGAGCTTGACAAACAGGTGATGTATTGGGAGAACAAGGGCAAACTGGTGCCCACACGCGAACTGATCAAGACCCCGGAACAGATTGAGGGCATACGCAGGAGCGGCGTGGTGAACACCGGTGTGCTGGACGAGGTGGCCAAGCATATCCATGCGGGCATGAATACTCTTGAAATCGACAAGATATGTTATGACTATTGTGTGGAGCATGGTGCCACGCCGGCCTGTCTTGGCTATGAGGGGTATCCCAAGAGTGTGTGTACCAGCATCAATGAAGTGGTGTGCCATGGCATTCCCAAAGAAGAGGATGTGCTGGAGGAAGGGGATATCGTGAACGTGGATTTCACCACCATTCTCGACGGCTATTATGCCGATGCCTCGCGCATGTTCATCATCGGCAAGACAACACCTGAGAAGGAGCAGTTAGTGCGTGTGGCCAAGGAATGTCTTGAGGTGGGCATGGAGGCCGCCAAGCCTTATGGTTTTGTGGGAGACATCGGTCATGCCGTGCAGAAATATGCCGACAAATACCATTATGGTGTGGTGCGCGACCTCTGCGGACACGGCGTGGGCCTGAAATTCCATGAAGAGCCTGAAGTGTTGCACTATGGTCATCGTGGCACCGGCATGCTGTTGGTGCCCGGTATGGTGTTCACCATTGAACCGATGATCAACATGGGCACATGGAAGGTGTTTATCGATGCCGAAGACAAGTATGGCTGGGAGGTGATTACGGGCGACGAATTGCCCAGCGCACAGTGGGAGCATACGTTCCTGATGACAGAACATGGTCTGGAAATACTGACTTACTAAATCTTGAGGGCATGAAGGATATATATATATTAGGTATAGAGAGCAGTTGTGACGACACTTCGGCCGCCGTGTTGCGCAATGGGGTGTTGCTCAGCAATGTCACGGCATCGCAGGATGTGCACCAGGCCTATGGTGGTGTGGTGCCTGAGTTGGCCTCGCGTGCCCACCAGCAGAACGTGGTGCCCGTGGTTGACCAGGCGCTGAAGCGTGCCGGTGTGACCAAGGAGCAGCTCTCGGCCATCGCCTTTACACGGGGTCCCGGACTGATGGGCTCGCTGCTGGTGGGCGTGAGTTTTGCCAAAGGACTGGCCCGCTCGCTGAACATCCCCATGGTGGATGTCAACCATCTGCAGGGGCATGTGCTGGCCCACTTCATCAAAGAGAGCGACGACGACCATTCGGTGCCGCCATTGCCCTTCCTCTGTCTGCTGGTGAGTGGCGGCAACTCGCAGATTGTCAAGGTGAATGCCTACAACGACATGCAGGTGTTGGGGCAGACTATCGACGATGCCGCAGGAGAGGCCATTGACAAATGCTCGAAGGTGATGGGGCTGGGCTATCCCGGCGGACCAATCATCGACCGTCTTGCCCGTCAGGGAAATCCGCAGGCCTACAAGTTTGCCGAGCCGCATATTCCGGGGTTGAACTACAGTTTCAGTGGGCTGAAGACCTCGTTCCTGTATAACCTGAGGGATTGGGTGAAGGAAGACCCAGATTTCATCGAGAAGCACAAGGCCGACCTGGCGGCCAGTCTGGAATACACCATCGTGGATATCCTGATGAAGAAGCTGCGTCTGGCCGTGAAGCAGACGGGCATCAAGCATGTGGCGGTGGCAGGTGGCGTGAGTGCCAACAACGGTTTGCGCAACGCCTTTCATGAACATGCCAGGAAATACGGGTGGACCATCTATATCCCCAAGTTTGGCTACACCACCGACAATGCGGCGATGATTGGCATCACGGGATATTACAAATACCTGGACAATGATTTCTGTACGATAGACAAGCCCGCCTTCTCGAAGGTGACCTTTCAATAACAGTAGATATAACCAAAATACCAACAAGTATGAATTTTGAGAATAAAATATTGAGTCGAGAGATCAGTCGTCTCATTTGGGAGAAAGAAAAGACGATAGGTACAGCAGAGAGCTGTACGGGTGGCCGCATTGCCGAGGCCTTGGTGTTGGTGCCCGGAGCCTCGAATTATTTCAAAGGAAGCATCGTGTCGTACACCAACGAAATCAAAGAACGCTTGCTTGGCGTGAGCCATGACGTGCTGGAAGAGAAAACGGCGGTGTGCGAAGAAGTGGCAGTGGCCATGGTCAAAGGTGCCATCAAGACACTACAGGTGGATTATGCCATATCGGCAACGGGCATTGCAGGTCCTGGCGGTGGCACCCCGGAGCATCCCGTGGGCACCATCTGGTTGGCCTGTGGCAGTGCTGACGATGTGGTTACGCTGAAGCTCGACGAGGACAGGGGCAGGGCATTGAATCTTTCGCATGCCACCACCACAGCGTTGCAGCTGTTTTTGGACTATCTGAAGACCCATCTGGAGCCTACAGAGGAAAAATAAGGCAAAAGACAACCAAACGAACACTTAAAAAAACATAAAAGCAACAATATTACGCCAAATATTTTGCATGTTCGGAAAAAGTTAGTAATTTTGCACTCTGTTTGGAATAAGTATCAAAAAAATTAAACAAAAAGGTAGATAGCAATGTCGAAGATTTGTCAAATAACAGGTAAGAAAGCCCAAATCGGAAATAATGTATCGCACTCAAAGCACCGCACCAAGCGTAGCTTTGACGTGAATCTTTTCAGCAAGAAATTCTATTATGTAGAAGAGC
>SFEK01000181.1 GCA_004557285.1 Bacteroidales bacterium
GCTTCATCTCGGCAATAAAAAAACAAAAAACTTTGTCTTTTGTTTTGTATTGCACTCGATTTGCAGTATCTTTGCAAAAAATAAAAACTATCGATTAAACTGAAAATACTTGAGAAACATGATCAACAGACAGTTATTGCATCCGGAGAGCATCGTCGTTATAGGCGGCTCAAACAACGTACACAAACCAGGCGGTGCCATCGTGAGAAACCTTATCAGCGGTGGCTATAAAGGCACATTGCGCATAGTCAACCCCAAAGAAGACGAAGTGCAGGGCGTCAAGGCGTTCCACGAAATCAGCGAAATACCTCCTACCGACCTTGCCATTCTGGTTATCCCCTCAAAAATGTGTCCCGATGCCGTGGATATGCTGGCCAAG
This sequence comes from Bacteroidales bacterium, assembly GCA_004557285.1. GTDB lineage: Bacteria > Bacteroidota > Bacteroidia > Bacteroidales > Bacteroidaceae > Prevotella. The sequence goes on from SFEK01000181.1 coordinate 380, forward strand.
GACAAAGAGGTGAGGGCTTTCATCATCATCTCTGCAGGATTTGGTGAGGAAACCAAAGAGGGTGCTGTGCTCGAACAGCACATCCTGGACACTTGCCAGAAATATGGTGCAGCACTCATAGGCCCCAACTGTATCGGCCTGCTCAACTCATGGCACCACAGCGTGTTCACCAAACCCATTCCTACACTCCATGAAAAGGGTGTGGATTTCATCAGCGGTTCAGGTGCCACGGCCGTGTTCATCCTTGAGTCTGCCGTGATGAAAGGTCTGCCCTTCAACTCTGTATGGAGCATCGGCAACGGCAAGCAGAATGGTATTGAAGATGTGCTCCAATATATGGATGAGAATTTCGACCCGGAGAGAGACTCTCATGTGAAACTGCTTTATATAGAAAATGTGTCTGACCCCGACAAACTGCTCTTCCATGCCAGTTCGCTGATTCGCAAGGGCTGCCGCATTGCCGCTATCAAGGCAGGCAGCAGTGAGAGTGGAAGTCGTGCAGCTTCATCGCATACAGGAGCCATTGCCAGCAGCGACTCTGCTGTTGAGGCTTTGTTCCGCAAGGCGGGTATCGTGCGCTGCTTCTCGCGTGAGGAGCTGACCACCGTAGGCTGTATCTTCACCTTGCCTCCGTTGACCGGCAAGAACTTTGCCATTGTTACCCATGCCGGCGGTCCTGGTGTGATGCTGACCGATGCCTTGTCGAAGGGTGGATTGAATGTGCCCAAAATCGAAGGTCCTGAAGCCGAAGAACTGAAGAGCCTGCTCTTCCCCGGCTCGTCGGTGGCCAACCCCATCGACATCCTCGCCACGGGTACACCCGAGCATCTTGGCATTGCCATCGACTTCTGCGAAAACCGTTTCAAGGACATTGATGCCATCTTTGTCATCTTCGGTACTCCCGGCTTGGTACAGCTCTACGAGGCTTACGACGTGCTGCACAAGAAGATTTTGGAATGTAAGAAACCTATTTTCCCCATTCTTCCCTGTCTGCACACCGCAGGACCAGAGGTGGCCGAATTCTTGAGCAAGGGACATGTCAACTTCAGCGATGAGGTGACATTGGCCACAGCCCTGACACAAATCATGAAGACTCCACAGCCTGCCGCACCTGAAATCGAGCTCTTTGGCGTTGATGTTCCACGCATTCGTGAAATCATCAGCAAGATCAAGAAGAACGGTTATGTAGAACCCGATGTGGTGCGCCAGTTGTTCGAGTGTGCCGGCATACCCATGGTGCCCGAATTCGTGAGCAAGGACAAGGCTGCAGTGGTTGCCTTTGCCGAGAAAGTGGGCTTCCCCGTGGTGGCCAAGGTGGTTGGTCCGGTGCACAAGAGCGATGTGGGAGGTGTTACCCTCAACATCATGGACAGCAATCATCTGGGACAGGAGTTTGACCGCATGATGAAGATTGCCGATGCCAAGGCGGTGATGGTGCAGAAGATGATCAAGGGCAAGGAACTGTTCATCGGTGCAAAATACGAACCACGCTTCGGACACATCGTGTTGTGTGGAATGGGCGGTATCTTTGTTGAGGCACTCAAAGACGTGTCAAGCGGTTTGGCACCACTGTCATACAATGAGGCTTACTCCATGATTCGTTCGTTGCGCTCTTACAAGATTATCCAGGGCACCCGTGGACAGAAAGGTCTCAACGAGCAGAAGTATGCCGAAATCATCGTGCGCCTCTCAACGTTGTTGCGCTTTGCCACAGAAATCAAGGAACTCGACATCAACCCGCTGCTCGCCGATGAGAAAGACGTCGTGGCAGTTGATGCCCGTGTGCGCATAGAAAAATAACCGGCCTTTGCTGCCGGCTACAATCACGATTTTTCTAGGCGGATCTGATTATAAGATGCGAAAACTGCCGTAAATGAGAAACATGCAGTGGACATTGTTAGCATATGATTGATAATAACCCTTAAATATGGAGATACAACAATGAAGAAGACAATGAAACACAACAGATGGGTCCTTGTATTGTTAGGACTTTTGATGTTGCCGCTGACTGCAATGGCAGACAACGACAAAGTGATTGAAACTGAACAACTGCCGGCAGCGGCACGCACCACATTGTCCAAATATTTCCGCGGCAAGGATGTTGCCCTGGTCACGATGGACACAGAAGTGTTTGGCAAATCATACGAAGTGGTGTTTGCAGACGGCGACAAGATTGAATTCAACAAAAAGGGGGAATGGAAGGAAATCAAGTGCAAGACGTCTTCCGTTCCCGCCAATTTGGTTCCAACCAAAATCATGTACCAGATCAAGAAACGATACCCTACCCAGAAAATCATTGGTATAGAAACGGGTAAGGAAGGGTATGAGGTGAAACTCAGTTCTGGACTTGAAATCAAATTCAACAGAAAATTCCAGGTGGTGGAGATTGATTGACACCAACAAAAGCAGAAGGTCCGGTTGGCAGGAACATTCCACCAACCGGACCTTCTCAATATATGATTGTGTTGATAGCCGTCATTTCATCTTGTCGAATCCTTCGCCGAACACACCGTGGCAGAAGGTCTGCGACACCATGGCCTTGGGGTCAACGCTTTTCACACAATACAAGATGTCTTGCGACTCGTATTTTCTTGACAGCACGATAAGGATATCCACCTCTTTCTTGGAGTACCAGCCTTTACCCTCGATGACCGTCACACCACGATGCACAGTGCTGTTGATGGCATCGGCAATCTTCTCGTAGTCTTTGCTCATGATGATAAACTGCACCGTCTGGCGTGTGCCGTTGACCACATAGTCGCACATGTAGCTGGCAATCAGCGTGTAGGCAAGACCGTAAACGATAGGCTCCATGCTGTGGAAAATGAAATAGGATGAACCGATGATGGTGCAGTCGATAAACTGCATGGCGCGCCCAAAGCTAACGCTGAAATATTTGTTGAGCAGGGCGATGAGGATGTCGGTACCTCCCGTAGAGCCGTTGTGCGAGAAGACCAGACCCAAACCACCACCGGCCAATGCCGAACCGATGAGCAGGTGCATGAATTTGTCTTCGCCTACGGTGATGATGGGATGAGCCTCAAAAAACGGTTGCATCACACCTACCACCACCGACATGATGCTTACACCGATGATGGTGCGGATGAAAAACTGTCGGGTGAGGGCTTTGATGGCTATGACGAGCATCAGGGCGTTGATGGCCCATATAGAGATACCAGCCGGAATGTTGAAGGCATAGTAAAGCAACGCTGAGATACCCGCCACAGCTCCCATCACGAATTTTTCGGGAAGGATGAATGCGGTATATCCAAACGAGAACATCACGATGCCCAGGCAAATAAAGATCAAGTCTTTGGTCTGTTGCGTCTTTATGCGCACCATAACCGATTTGGAAATGTTACTCATGACCGTATTATATGTTTTTATTGTTATTCGTTTTTCATCTATTTAAGCGGTTAACGCTTTCAAGTTGCAAAGATAGTATAAATTGGAGATAAAACGAAGAAAATAACGTTTTTTTTCTTTTTATTTCAAA
>SFEK01000182.1 GCA_004557285.1 Bacteroidales bacterium
TTACAGATTGTAACCGCTGATTTTTTTTGCGATACCTGTCATCATTTTTTCTCCCATCACCACAGCACTCATCTCCCATTTTCGTGCAGCAAACGCCATTGCTGACTGGTATTTTCCTCAAATGAACCACCCCCTCAGCGAGCATTTTCATGCCATTTTCAGTCAGGAAAACCCCATTACTTCGTGTTTTTGGGGAGCATGGTTGCATCAATCGAGTGTTGTTTGTTGTGTTTTTGGGGAGCTTTTTGATTCCAAAAACACGTTAAATCACGCTTGTGAATTTTTACTTGCTAAGCTTCAGCAGATGATTTACTGTTCTTGATTAAGGGTACAATGAAGTCGTATTTTTGCTCCACAGATTTTGTGGAAAAATTGCCACATTCTCTTGCATGGATGAATAATAATGCGTAACTTCGCAACAGATTTTCACGCAAAAAAGAACAAAACGATTGTTGACATGAACATTGCAGAACTTTACAACATCTTTACCAGTCACCCCACGGTGACCACCGACAGCAGAGAATGCCCCGAAGGCTCCATATTCTTCGCCCTCAAAGGGGCATCGTTCAACGGCAACGCATTTGCAGCCAAAGCCTTGGAGCAGGGCTGCGCCTATGCCGTGGTTGACGAGGCGCAATATGCCGTGCAGGGCGACAGCAGGTATATCCTGACCGACAACTGCCTCGACACGCTGCAGCAGCTGGCCAGACACCACCGCCGCACGCTGGGCACCAAGATCGTCGGCGTGACGGGCACCAACGGAAAGACCACCACCAAAGAACTCATTGCCACCGTGCTGGCCGAAAAATACAACGTGCTCTACACGCAGGGCAACTTCAACAACCACATCGGGGTGCCCAAGACGCTGCTCAGGCTCACCCGTGAACACCAGGTGGCTGTGGTGGAAATGGGGGCCAACCACCCCGGAGAAATCAAGACGCTGACCGACATCGTGGAGCCCGACTATGGCATCATCACCAACGTGGGCATGGCTCACCTCGAAGGCTTCGGTTCGCTTGAAGGTGTGCTGCACACCAAAGGAGAGCTCTACGACTACCTGCGCAGCCACAACGGCACCGCCTTCATACACCACGACAACAAGCTCCTGAGGGGCATCGCCCAAGGCCTGCACCTGGTGGAATATGGCTCTGCCGACAACGCCACGCTGTGCGCCGGCGGCGAGGTGACGGCCTGCAACCCCCTGCTGAGCTTCAGATGGAGACACGGCAACGGCGAATGGCACCATGTGGACACCCACCTTATCGGCAGCTACAACATCAGCAACATGCTCGCCGCCGCCTGCATAGGACTTTACATGGGCGTTGACATGCCGCAGATTGACCATGCGCTGGCCAGCTATGTGCCTACCAACAACCGCTCTGAACTGGTGCAGACGGCACACAACCGCCTGATAGTGGATGCCTACAACGCCAACCCCACCAGCATGAAGGCGGCCATTGACAACTTTATGCTCATCGACCACCCACACAAGATGGTGATTCTGGGCGACATGAAGGAACTGGGAGCGGCAAGCACCGAGCAGCACGACAAGATGGCTGCACTCATCGACAGTTGCCACTTTGACGAGGTGTGGCTGGTGGGCAGCGAATTTGCAAAAACATCATGCCACGCCAGAAAATTCGCCGACGTGGAGGAGGTGAAGGCCGAAATCGCCCGCCATGCGCCCCACGACCGTTGCATACTGGTCAAGGGCAGCAACTCTACCCGGCTGGCGCAGCTGAAAGACCTGCTGTAGCCACGCCTGCAAACACAAAAACATCACCTGCCCTCACGGGCGGGTGATGGTAAGTAAGAACTAAGACTCACGCATTTCTCAACGCATGAGGATATAAAACTATAATCATGATTCGCATTGCCACTAAATGGAATGCACTGTATCTATTGTAATTCTAAAACCTTCTTGGTGCAAGAAGCCACAGCAGCAGATAGAGCATACCGCCGCAACCCCATCCAAAGAAAAGGGCAACAAACGCCAATCTTACAATCAGCGGGTCGATGTTGAAATACTCGGCCAATCCGCCACACACGCCACCGATCTTCCTGTCGGTCGACGACAACTGAAATCTCTTGTCCATACGCTTTGTCATTTATTCATTTCGGGAATAATGCCTGCCAGTTCTTCCTCCACCTCACGGGGCGCGACCCCCTCCTTGACAAGGATGAAGATGGTGTCGTGGCCGGCCACGGTGCCCAGAATGGTGCTGCAACCGCAGCTGTCGATGTTGCTCGCCAAACTGACGGCATAGCCCTGACGGGTCTTGACGACCCCCATATTGCCTGAGAAATGCAACGACACGAAACCCGAGGTGAGCTGCATCCCGGTCGTGCGCCGGGGGGTGGACACCCTCTTGTAGGCCGCCTCACCGGGCAGCACATAGAAATACCTGCCCTTCATGTTGGAGGCCTTGGCCACCTTCAGCTGCTTGAAGTCGCGGCTCAACGTGGCTTGCGTGGTCTCGAAGCCCTCTTTTCTCAACGCCTTCAGCACTTCTTCCTGGGTGCCCAGTTCGTGGCTTGCAATGAGCATGCGCAATGTCTGTAGCCTTTCGTTCTTCGTTTTCTTCTTCATGGATAATTATTCATTCACGACGACAAATATACGCATAAGCATACAGATATGCAAACATTTCTGCAAGAAAATGTATTTTCATTGCGCCATTTGTTAACTCGTCAACTTGGGTTACATTTCTCCATTCCAAGGCCAAAGATATGACAAAATTTTGGATTTTGCAAACGTTTTGGCGAAAAACACCAAATTATTATTTACAAAACGACAATGGCCATAAAAGGAAAAGTGCGGAACCGCTTACACGATCCCGCACTTTATCCACTTATTTATGATGTTTTTGATGTGACGATATTGTCAATCTCGGCTGCTGCCGAAGAAACGGAGCAGATAGATGAACAGGTTGACGAAGTCGAGATAGAGGCTGAGTGCGCCCAGCAGGGCGAGCTTCTGCCCCTCTGCGCTCATGTCGTCGGCCATGGCCAGCATGTGCTTGAACTTCTGTGTGTCGTAGGCGGTGAGCCCCACAAACACGAGCACGCCCACCAGGCTCACGATGGTGTCGAGGGCTGAGCTGTGCAGGAACAGATTGACCAGAGTGGCGATGATGAGCCCGATGACCGCCATGTAGAGCAGGCTACCCATGCGCGAAAGGTCGGTCTTGGTGAAAAGCCCCACCAATGCCATGGCGGTGAAGGTGCCTGCCGTGATGAAGAACACGTTGGCGATGGAACTCATGGTATATACCAGGAAAATGGACGACAACGTGAGTCCGTTGATGACGGCATAGAGCACAAACAGCAATGTGGCCGTGGTGAGAGACAGGCGCTGGATGCGTGCCGACACGGTGAACACCAGAATCAGCTCTGCAGCGCAGAGCACCAATATCGGCAGGCGACTGGAAAAGAGTGCGGCCACGATGCCCGGACTTGAAGCCACTCCATAGGCGGTGAATCCGGTGATGGTCAGTGCGAGTGCCATCCAAATATACACTTTGCGCATGAGCGCGGGGAAGGCCACAGCCACCGACTGTTCCTTCATTCTGATAAGGTCGTTAAGTCTATCTTCGTTCATATTTCAAAAAATAAACATTTGTCATTAGAGCAATGCGGCCTGGAGGGCATGGCCATGTACAAGCCGCACAACTGAAAAACGGCAGTGTCACAACCATGGAGGCTTACCGACTAAGCGTAAAGGTCATTGAAAAAACGCTATGATTGTTACTGTTGTGTTATCTCTGTACAAAAAATGACAAGAGAAATCTTTCTGCCTGCCGCCATTGTGTCGGGATTACTGGACTCGAACCAGCGACCCCTACGTCCCGAACGTAGTGCGCTA
>SFEK01000183.1 GCA_004557285.1 Bacteroidales bacterium
TGTTTTAATGGTTATGCACTTGCGGCTTCAGCAATAACATAGACGCCCTTCTTGTCGTAACGACGATATTTTCCGCCAACACGCATCAAGAAGCTGTAGATGTCACCGTAGTACATAGGGTTGTCGGTAGAGTCAAACATCTTCACATCACCAAGGGCACGGCTCACACAATTCTCCTGCCAGGCAAGACCGGCTGCCAGCTCGGTAGCTGCTGCATTCTCAGACCACTTCAACAGTGCTTTTGCCGATGTAAGGCGCAAAACCTGGCTGCGCTGCATGATGTCAAAGCCGTACAGGTTACCCAAGATACCCTTTTGGGCATTGGCAGATGAAAGGAATGCGCTGAGTTCTTTCTCGGTCAGATCCTTCAGAAGCTGTGCGTACATTACGGCGTCCAGAAGAATGTATCGGCCGTTTGCAGGAACGTCATCCTGGTTGAAGCGGGTCATCAACTTCAGAATAGTGTCCTTGGTAAGTGCTTTTCGCTTACCGGTAGCGGTCGATGACGTATGGGCATCAATGGCCTCGCCTTCTGTCTCTATAACCTGGCCTGCGACAAACCAACGGTAAAGCAGGTTCTGGTGGGCTTGCTTCTGAAGTTCCATGCGGTCATTCCAAAGAATGCTCTGGCGCTTGTCGTAGCTCAGTTCCACCGTGTCGACGTTCGGAATGTAGATGGGGTTGGTGGTCAGCTCATCCATGTCGTACGTCAGGTCCTGATCGGTACGCTGGTTCACTGATGCGGGTTTCTGCGTGCGGTTAATCTCTACACCGGAAGGGGCACCGGCGTTAGGGATGTGCACGGTCTTGTTGTCCACGAAGACGGAGTCATCAATACTCTTCGTGGCAAAGCTGTTGTCGGGAAAGAAGTTCTCGACGATGGTGTTCAACCATACTTGTTTGTTTAATGCCATTTTTTTGAATAATTAAAGGTTATACTTCTTGTTGCTTACTCTTTGTAGTCCACACCGAACTTGTCCTTGTAAAGCGAGCAGAACAGCTGCTTGTTCTGAGCCTTCAAGTCGGCAAGGCGGTTCTCCTTGTCAAGTTGGTCCCATGTCTTGCCCTCAAAGGCATTCTTGGCACCGCCCTGGTCAATGAAGTCAACGGCTCGGGCACCGGCCTGAACCTTCATGCTGTTAATCAGTTCCTCAGCCGTTGCACGGTCACTGATCATGAGCTTCTTCATGGTGGGAACCTGCTCCTTGGTAATCTTGCCCTCTGACACTGCCGTGTTCAGGAAAGCATCTACTTCTTTCGCCTGCAAGTTCGCAATCTGCGTCTTGTAAGCATCGTTTGCCTGCTGGAGAGCGTCAACCTTCGCTGCCTTGTTCTCCAACGCCTTGATGTGTGCTACGATAGCACTGGCATCCTCCTTGTCACTGAAGGACGGGATTGCCTTGATGTCATCTATTAATGCCATTTCTTGTGAATTTTGTGGCTCGAAAACGAGCCGGTTATTAAAAAAGTTATATATCTCTTCTGCTGTTTTAGGCTGCTCTTCGGTAGTCGCCATGTCATAGATGCCGTCACACAGCTTCATCTCCACCGCTTCCTTGGCATCTATCCAGTGGTCTTTCTCATCGAAGTATTTTGCCAGAACGTCTTTAGCCTTCATACCACAACGTCCGGCAATCATGTTAGCCAGATCTTTCTGTAGCTGCTCCATCTGGTCGGCGGTCTGGCGCAACACAGACGCATTGCCCCAAGTGCCGCCGCTCACACTATGAAGCATTAGTTTAGCGTATGGGCTCATGTAGAGGGGCTTTCCGCACAGGGCAATGATGGCAGCAATGCTCGCTGCCACTCCGTCTATGTATATGGTAATGTCGCTCTTCGACTGACGCAGGGCATTATAGATGGCCATGCCGCTGAACACGTCACCGCCACGGCTGTTGATGCGCACGTCAATCTTTCCATACTGCGACTGAAGGGCAATCAGTTCACTCACGATGCGACCGCTCTCCACTTTGTAGCCGTCGCCAATGTCGCCATACAACAGGAGTGTGGCGCTTCCCTCACCGGGGATAATGTTGAAATACTTAACTGTCATCTCGTACGATTTTTGATGCAAAGTTTATCATTTTTTCTCCACCAGCAAAACGCTCTTTTTATCATATACGCCACCACGAATATCATATACTCCACGGATGGCATCATAAAAATACAGTTTTGTTATTCCTCTTATTATTAGGAACTTTGCAGTGATTTTTTAGAATAAAAACATGGGAAAGACTAACATTGACAAGAAAGACATCGCCAAGTCGCTCTACCTAAACGGCAACTTCACCCAGGAGGAAATTGCCGACAAGGTGGGGACCACCAGGCAGACGGTTTCCCGATGGATAAAGGATGGAGGATGGGAACAGCTCAAAGCATCCATCACCATCACACCAGCTCAGATACTTGCAGGACTGAACCGACAGATCATTGAGATAAACAACAACATCAATGACCGTGAAGAGGGCAAGCGCTTCGCTACTGTCACCGAAGCTGACACTCTCGCAAAACTGGCTTCGGCCATCAAGAAGATTGAGCAGGACGTAGGCATTGCCGACATCGTGAATGTGGGCATACGTTTCACCAACTGGCTACGTCAGCTCGACCTCGATAAGGCTAAGGAGTATAACGAACTGCTTGATGCGTTCATAAAAGACCAGATGAAATGACACTCGAAGACAGAAAAGCCCTCCAACGATGGGAAGAGCATCACAAGGCGCTGGCTGCTGACGTTCCCGTAGAAGACTGGATGTCAAAACGTGACATCGAGAAGCGACGTATGGAACTGGAGAAAGACCCTATTGCCTGGATCCGGTATTTCTTTCCCAAATATGCCAAGTACGACTTTGCGCCGTTCCATGTCAAGGCCATCCACCGCGTCATTGATCATCCTGAATGGTATGAGGTGCTGTCATGGAGTCGTGAGCTGGCGAAGTCAACGGTGGCCATGTTCATCAATATGTTCCTGGCACTAACCAAGCGAAAGAGGTTCTTTGTTCTGGCATCGGCTACTGAGACATCGGCTATCCGTCTGCTTACCCCTTACAGGCTCAACTTCGAGAGCAACCCGCGACTGCGCCAGTTCTACGGCAATCAGGTAACACTTGGTGCATGGACCGATAAGGACTTCACCGCACGTTGCGGGGCTAAGTTTGTTGCCCTCGGTGCTGGTTCTGCCCCTCGTGGTGCCAGGAACGAGGAGGTACGTCCTGATGTCATCTACCTTGATGACTATGATACTGATGAGGACTGCCGTAATCCTGAGACCCTGAAAAAGAAGTGGGACTGGTTTGAGGGAGCGCTTTATCCTACACGTTCCATCTCTGAGCCTACACTTGTGCTATGGTGTGGTAACATCATTGCCAAGGACTGCTGCATCAAGCGGGCTGGGGAACGTGCTAAGCATTGGGATATAGTCAACATCCGTGACAAGAACGGAAAGAGCACTTGGCCACAGAAAAATACAGAAGAGCAAATAGACACTGTACTGTCAAATATCTCTTCCAAGAATGCTCAGGCTGAGTATTTCAACAATCCTGTTTCAGAGGGTACCATCTTCAAGAACCTGCCGTTTGGCAAGGTGCCACCGCTTCGCAAGTTCCCGTTCCTCATCATGTACGGAGACCCCGCATATTCCGACTCAAAGAAAAAGGCTTCCAGTACAAAGGCACTCTGGCTTGTGGGCAAGTATAAGGGCGTTTTCTATGTCATCAAAGGCTTCCTTGCCCGTGAGTTGAATGCGACCTTCATTTCATGGTACTTCGACCTGATGGACTATGTAGCAGGAAAGACCAACGTCTATTGCTACATGGAGAACAACAAGCTGCAAGACCCGTTCTTCAACCAG
>SFEK01000029.1 GCA_004557285.1 Bacteroidales bacterium
CCGCATGATGACCTTCGTGTATCGTGAACAGCTGCTGTCGAAAGTGGGCACCCAAGAGGGGGTGAGCAGTTGCATGGCAGACCTGTGGAACATGCCGCTGACTGAAAAGATAGAAACGGGGAACATTTATATGGGACTGACCATCAAGGCCAAGACATGTGTGGAGGGCAACGATGTGCCTCAGCGGATAACGCTGCGTGTGCCCGGACAGGAGATAAGTTTTCTGCCCAACTTCCGCCGGGGCGACATGGTGTATCTCTATGCCTACAAGGCAGAAGACACTCCCGATGCAAGAAAAAGCATACTGTACAGGGGAAACATCGAAGACATCAAGACGGATGAAATCACCATCGTGCTGACCAACGGACAACAGACCCGCGAGGTGCTGAAGGTGCAGCCGATGGAGGGAGTGGAACACGACGGACAGGCCAAGCTGCTCTACGCCGTGGAGCATGCCGCTTCTGACTCTACCACGGCTTCGGCAGCAAGAGGTCTGCACGAACTGATTACCGCTCCCGACGAACGCAAGGCCCTGCTGTTAGGGCAACGCCCGCCACAATGCGACAAGGACATCAGATTATCCAAGTCGTATCACGACAACTATGACGACATGCTGCTGAAAGCTATGCAAACCAAGGATTACTTCCTGCTGTCGGGGCCTCCAGGCACAGGCAAGACGTCCATGGCATTGCGATTCATAGTGGTAGAGGAACTCACCAAACCGCATGCCTCGCTGCTGCTGACGGCCTACACCAACAGGGCGGTGGATGAAATATGCGCCATGCTCGACGATGCCCGCATCGACTATATCCGCATGGGCAGCGAATACAGTGCTGACCCACGGTTCAAACACCACTTGATGGGAGAGATGGCCAAGACATGCCACCGTCTCGACAACATGCGCCGCCTATTGGCAGACACCAGGGTGGTGGTGGGCACCACCTCAACACTCATGGGCAGGCCTTTCATCTTTGACATCAAACATTTCTCTCTCGCCATTGTGGATGAGGCATCGCAAATTCTTGAGCCTGCCATCATCGGACTATTAGCTGCCCACCGGCCAACCGCCGGCGGGCGAGAACAAACGTGCATAGACCGTTTTGTTTTGGTGGGCGACCACAAGCAGCTGCCTGCCGTGGTGCAACAAGACGAAGCCACATCGGCCGTGACCAGCGAAAGGCTCAGAAGCATACATCTCGACAACTGCCGCAACTCGCTGTTTGAGCGGCTACTACGCACGGAGAAGGCTGCGGAAAGAACAGCATTCAACGGAACATTGCGCAGACAAGGCAGGATGCACCCCGACGTGGCCACGTTTCCCTGTAGCAGATTTTATGCCGATGAACAGCTGACGCCTGTACCCCTGCCTCATCAACAGAGTGCGGCCTTGCCCTATCATCCTGATGTGGCCTGCGACGAAACCGACCGCATACTCCTCAGTCACCGCCTGCTCTTCGTGCCCTCACCCTATTGCCGCCACCCTGAGGTGTCTGACAAGGTGAACACGGCCGAGGCGGCCATCGTGGCGCAACTGCTCAAACGCATCAGGACATTGCTCGGCAACGACTTTGATGCAGCAAAAAGCATAGGTGTCATCGTGCCCTACCGCAACCAGATAGCCATGATAAGAAAGGAAATCGAACTGACAGGCTTGACCGAACTGATGCAGACAAGCATCGACACCGTTGAACGCTACCAAGGCAGTCAGCGCGACGTCATCATCTATTCGTTTACCGTGCAAAATCCATGGCAAATGGAATTTCTCACCGCCAACTGCTTCACCGAAGAGGGACATGTCATCGACCGCAAACTTAACGTGGCACTGACAAGGGCACGCCACCAAATGATCATGACGGGCAATATCAACACACTGTCAACCCACCCCACATTCCGCGACATGCTGGACTACATCCAGAAACGAGGAGGCATGCTTTCTCTTTAAAATCCATGGCCATCGGCATGGGCCGCCAGAGGCATGACAGCACCTACCGCATGATTTCCCTGTCAGCCTTTTCTATCCACATCCTTGCCATCTTGTAGTGCATAGCTGGCGTGGGGTGGATGCCATCCCATATCCAGTAGCTGGCAGGGATGTCCTGGTTCTGCGAGATGGTCTCCTCCACGAGCAGGTCGAAAGGAATGACAGTGGCATGGTAATCCTTGGCCACATTCCTGACAACCTGGCCAAGCATCGTGATCATCTCCTTGCGCCTGTTGTAGTCCCCACTCAACCCTGTCTTTCCTGCTTGGGCAACAAACGGTGTGCACAAAACAAATCTCACGTCAGAATTTTGCGCCATAGCTTTGTCAAGAAGCCGTTGCAATTTCGCACCCCATGCCTCAGGGTCGATGGTGCGGCCATCCCTCAATGCCCTGTCCACATCATTTGTACCAATGAGTATAGAAATGACATCGGGGTTGAGGTCGAGGGCATCATGCTGCCAACGCCCCTCAAGGTCGTCGAGCGTGTTGCCGCTGATGCCGCGGTTCCAGAATGTCCATCCCGCTTCGGGATAGAGTGCTTCATAATGCGAAGCCGTTATCATCATGTATCCATGCCCGTAGATATGGTTCATGTCTTTATGGTTGCGCTGGTCAGACGGTGTGTTCCACACCTTGCTGTTGCCCCAGGCACCATCGGTAATGGAGTCGCCGATAAACAGTACACGCTTTCCTCTCGCCACGACAATCATGGAGAGCAAAAGCACGACGAGTGTTGCGATGCTCCTTTTGTTCCTTCCTGTTCTTTTCATTTGGTCTGCTGTATTTTCTTGTATTTCTTCATGCAAAATAAATCCTTTCGGCAGTAAAGGTAATAATAATCATCCGAATAAACAAAAAAACCGCAATATTTTCGGCTGTCTTCTGAAATTCAGCACGTCGTGCCCGTTGTCACGATGCGTCAACCAGAATGGCGACAAATGCTTTGAATAAGATAGGCTGCACTCGGAAATGTTAATTAAGGTTGCAATCTGCAATTCTTATCTTTGCAGATTGTTTGTCATTTCACTCTTTTAAATAAAAATCTCACGCTCAAAAATGAAAACAAACTTTTCATTTTATTCGCTTAATCGATTTTTTGCTGTATCTTTGAATAAGATAGGCTGCACTCGGAAATGCAAATAAAAACTTGTTTTTCTTTGTCATTTCACTCGTTTGCACTACCTTTGCACCGGAAATGCCATAATATCATGTGAATGAAAGTTTTGAGTGTTTTACAAAGAGGGCTTGACAAGGTTCTGCGACTCACTAAAAGGCATGGAGCCTTTTTTGTTTTCATGTACCTGTTGGGATTGGTGTGCACCTACGCCACCGTGCCCGACAAGAGGGGATATCATGCTTATTCGCTGGCACCATACGAACTTTTCGTTGACATAGTTCTACTGGGGTTGCTGCTGAGCATGTTGCCCCACAAACTGGGGCTATGGATAAAACGGACTCTTTACATCGGGGCCTATCTGCTGGCCATCATGGATGTTTACTGTTTTGTGAAATTCGACACGACCATCACTCCAACCATGCTGCTGTTGGTGGGTGAAACCGACAGCAGAGAGGCTACTGAATTTCTGCGTTCATACATTACTTCCGACCTGATTTTCAGCAGATTGGGCTGGGTGCTGTTGGTGCTTGCGCTGCATATAGCCTGGACCGCAATATGGAAACGACGCCAAAAGACGGTGGAGTGGATGACAGCGAAATGGCCTCGGCTCATGGTTTTGGAAGAGTGTTTCGGCAGGACAAAGCCCTGGATGGCTCTTGCGGCGGGCATTTGCCTTGTCGTCTGCACAGCCAAGACCTTTGGCAACAAAGTGGCACTGGCACGGCTGATGGCCTATGACAACATTGGAGATGTGGAGCATGAAATGACCCGCAAGGACAAGGCCGTGCTCTACCAGCCGTTTTACCGGCTCACATTCAGCGTGTATGCCAATGCCCTGACAGCCAAACAGGTGAAGAAACTGGTGGACAACATCGACAAGGTCGCGGTGGACAGCTGCAACTACCGCAGCAGGAACATCGTGCTGATTATCGGCGAAAGCTTCAACCGGCACCACGCCAGTTTGTATGGCTATGACAAGGCCACCACACCCAGACAAGACAGGCGCGCCCAAAGGGGCGAACTGACGGCATTCAGCGATGTGGTTGCGCCCTGGAACCTGACCAGTTTCGTGTTCAAGCACTTGTTCTCGCTCTACACGGTGGGCGACAAGGGAGAGTGGTGCGACTATCCGCTGTTCCCGGAACTGTTTCGCAAGGCGGGCTACCATGTGGCGTTTCTCACCAACCAGTTTTTGCCACAAGCCAAGGAGGCGGTGTATGATTTCAGCGGCGGATTCTTCTTGAACAACCCCCAACTGAGCAATGCCATGTTCGACACCAGAAACAACCAGCTATTCCGCTATGACGATGGATTGCTCAACGACTATGACCGTCTGAAGGCGGAGAACAAGGAGAACAACCTGATTATATTTCACCTGAAAGGGCAGCATGTGGATTATCGCACACGGTTTCCTGCCAACCGACGTCACTTCACCCCCGAAGACTATGAGCGTCCTGAACTGAAGAAAAAGGAACTGCGCGTGCTGGCCGACTATGACAATGCCATTCTTTACAACGACTCCATCGTGGATGCCATCATCCAACGGTTTGAAGACGACAACGCCATCGTCATCTATGTGCCCGACCATGGTGAGGAATGTTACGAGGGGAACGTGCACTTCTACGGTCGCATGCACTCTACTGAAATCACCGCCCGACTGGCACGCGAGGAGTTTGACATCCCGTTCTGGATATGGTGTTCACACCAGTACATGGTGGAACATCCCGAAGTGGCCATCCAGATAACAAGGGCAAAAGACCGGAGGTTCATGACCGATGCCCTGCCCCACCTGCTGCTCTATCTCGCAGGTATCAGCACACCTTATTATAATGAGACACTGAACGTGCTTTCGCCGACCTACAACGAACAAAGGCCACGGTTGCTGAAAAGCACCACCGACTATGACAAGCTCGAGCGTAAAGACGCCGATGCTGGCATGGATAAAAAATGACAAAGATGAGAAAAGAACTATTAAGTCTTGCTGAGTCGAATGCGCTCAGAGGCATTGCCATTCTTGGCATCATGCTGCATAACTATTGCCACTTTCTGGGCTTTGCCGTCAAGGAGAACGAATATACCTTCACCTTGGCGAAACCCATGCAACTGCTCGACAGACTCACGGCCATCGACCACCACCTGTTTGTACACATCCTGTCGTTCTTCGGGCATTATGGCGTGCCGGTGTTCCTGTTCATCAGCGGCTTCGGTCTGGTGAGGAAATATGAACAAGGCACAGCTCACACCGTGCGCCCCTTGCCGTTCATCGGGTTTCACTACGCCAAACTGCTGCGACTGATGTTTTTAGGATATATCGGATTTGCCGTGGTGAGCTACCTGCATCCTCACGGCTATCATGGCTATACCTTTGGACGGGTTGCAGCACAGTTGCTGATGTATATCAACCTGCTGCCAACCCCCGACCGTATCATCAAACCAGGCCCCTACTGGTTTTTCGGTCTGATGCTGCAACTGTATGTCGTCTATCGGCTGATGCTCTACCGAAAGAGTTCGTGGCTGACGGTGGTGCTCATTGCCCTTTGCTGGGGCATACAGGCAATGTTCTCTCCTGAACAAGACCCGGGAGGAGTGATGCTGAACCGCATACGCTACAACTGCATAGGCGGCATGTTGCCCTTTGGGGCTGGTGTGCTCTATGCCCGCCACGGCCAATGTCTCGACAAGAGCGTCTATGGGGTCATTGCCCTGATGTCGGCAGTGGTGGTGTTTACAGGCAGTTTCAATTTCCACACATGGCTGTGGGTGCCGCTGTTTGTTGTGTCAGGCGCTGTGGCCACCGTCAAACTGTTGCCCGCTGCCGCACTATCCCCGTGCATTTGGGTGGGCGGCATATCGTCGGCATTGTTCGTGGCACACCCCATTACCCGTGAAATCATCATCAAGATGTCGTTCAGGGGCGAAATCTACACGGGGCTGGCCATCTACATCGTGGCATCGGTGCTGCTGGCATGGCTGTTCAAGTTGATGTTCAGATATTTACCCAAACCACATTTGAAGGGATGAAAACACGTATTGAATTTTCCGATATCAGCCGCTACCGCGGCGAACTGATGGGACTGGCCATGCTGTTTGTCATGCTGTTTCATGTGGCCATGCCCAAAAGCTATGCCATGTATGGTTTAGTGAGGTGCGGCAACGTGGGCGTTGACATGTTTCTGCTGCTCAGCGGCATTGGCCTGTGGTATGCCTGGAGCAAGCGTCCCCGGCTCATCGACTTCTACTGGCGGCGCTACATCCGCATCTATCCTGCATGGCTACTGATGGCCTGCCTGTTCTATATCCCCAACTTCATGGAAACGCAAGGCAGCGGCTACAGCCCCAACATGGGGCATCTGATCGCCAACATTGCCTTCAACTGGAGTTTCTGGCGCATCGACGACCTCACGTTCTGGTTTATCCCTGCCATCATGATGCTATATACCTTTGCCCCTGCCTACATGTGGCTCATCGAGCGTCACGCCGAATACCGCTGGATGCCCATATTGTTCATGCTGCTGGCCGTCATGGTGCAGTATTATCCGCCGGTGCACCACAGCGTGGGACATCTGGAGATTTTCTTCAGCCGCATCCCCATCTTCCTCATCGGCATCAACATGGGTTCGTGGGTGAAAGAGGGGCGTAGCATGAATGGTTCATCCATCTGGCTGATGCTGGCCGTGCTGGCCGTGAGCCTGGCCATGTGCATAGAGTTTGAGCAGTCGTGGAGAGGCAGGTTTCCGCTGTTCCTTGAACGCATGGTGTATATCCCGCTCACCCTGTCGGGCATCATGCTGCTCACCATCGTGCTCAGACATGCCCCCAAGACGGTCAACAAGGCACTGGCCTTTGTGGGCGGCATCAGTCTGGAACTGTATCTCATCCACATACAGTTTGTGCTGAAATATATCAAGCCCTACAAGTGGGGCTATTGTCTCACAGCCCTCGCCATGATTGCCGTGTCATTGGTGCTGGCATGGCTGCTCCACCGCCTGGTGGGCTTGCTGGCTGACCGCCTGCCACAAAAGTTGACGGCCATCAGGGGCAAGAGCCATGCAGAAATTTAAAAGGAGAAAATGATGATGATACACCATGCCATACAATTGACCAGACCACAACAGTGGCTGAAAAACGTGTTTGTGATGATACCGATGTTCTTTGGTGGAAGTCTGCTGGATACTGGCGACATCAAATCGTCGTTGATCACATTCTTCGCATTCAGTTTCATTGCATCATCCATCTACTGCTTCAACGACATCATTGACGTGGAGGCCGACAGGCGTCATCCCGTGAAGAGCAAGCGCCCCATTGCCTCAGGTGCAATAAGCATGGTCCAGGCACGGTTGCTCATGCTGTTCATGCTGGTATGCTCGCTGGCCACCCTGCTGCTGCTCGACACCATGACCCATACGCTGACAGTGGGTGCCGTGCTCGTCATCTACTATGTAATGAACCTGCTCTATTGCTCCAAGCTCAAGCAATATGCCATTGTGGATGTGTGCATCATCGCCTTCGGCTTCGTGCTGAGGGTGCTTGCCGGAAGCTATGCCACCGACATTGTGCCCAGCAAGTGGCTGGTGCTGATGACATTCCTGCTCACGCTGTTCCTCTCGTTCTCCAAGCGGCGCGATGACGTGCTGCGCATGAACGAGACAGGCGAAGCACCACGGAAAAACACCACACGCTACAATCTCACCTTCATCAACCAGGCCATCACCATCACGGCGTCGGTGACATTGGTGTGCTATATCATGTACACCGTGTCGCCCGAAGTGGTGAGCCGTTTCCACTCCGACCTGCTGTATCTCACATCAGTGTTCGTGCTGCTGGGACTGCTGCGCTACATCCAGCTCACCGTGGTTGACCAAAAAAGCGGTGACCCCACCAAGATGATGCTGAAAGACAGGTTCACCCAATGTGTGGTGCTGATGTGGGCCATGGCCTTCCTCGTGCTCATCTACATCGTCAAATAAGACCACACCCCCGGCATCGGCATGCCTGACGCCATGGGGGAACCAACATCCATAACACAACAAACTGACAGACATGAAGACATTAGAGAACAATGAAAAAACGAAAGGAGACGAAATGATGGACTATCCATTAGGAAAAATTTACGCATTCGACTTTGACGGCACGCTGACCACGCGCGACACGCTCATCGAATTCATTCGCTATGTCAAGGGCACCAAAGGCCTGCTCAAATGCATGGGAAGGTACTTCCCGCTGCTCGTGGCCATGAAAATGGGACTCTACCCTAACTGGAAAGCCAAACAGAAGGTTTTTGCCTACTGTTTTCAAGGCATGCCCTTGGAGCAGTTTGACGACTACTGCCAAAAGTTCGCCCGCGACAAGGTCCATCTGATGAGAAGCGAAGGAATGAAAAAGATTGACGAACTGTTGGCCGAAGGCCATACGGTCATCATCATCAGTGCCAGCATCAACAACTGGGTGGAGCCGTTTTTCAAGCACAGAGCCGGCGTCTATGTCATCGGCACGATGATAGAGAGCAAGGACGGCAGATTGAGTGGCAGGTTTCTGACCAAAAACTGCTATGGCAGAGAAAAGGTGAACCGACTGCTGCAACTCTTTCCTGAGCGCATGGACTATTGGCTCACGGCCTATGGAGACAGCAGAGGAGATTACGAGTTGCTCGACTTTGCCAACGAGGGGCACTATAAACCGTTCAGGTAGCATGTGGCAGATGCCCGGAACGACATGAAGAAAGAAAATGCAGAACAAAAATATGAAGAAATTTATCCAACTGTTTCAAGTAAAGCGCGACGAATGGTGTGCATCGGCCATTGCACTGGTGGTGTTCATCATCTTGCACGCCATGTTCATTTACAAATATTATGAGGTGTTCACCCAGACCGGACGTGGGCATTGGAACATATTCGTCAAACATTTCAACATGTCGGGCTTCGATGTCATCACCTACTCGATGGTGACCTATTGGGAGCCCAACTACAATGTTTACCGCCACCCGCTGCTGTCGTTCATGGTATGGCCACTGTCATGTCTCGACAAATGGCTTGCCGACCTGACGGGCATGAACCTCGTGCAATTCATCATGGCCGTTCCGCTGCTGCTGTGCGCATTCTATTCGTTCGTGTTCCTTTACCGCATCTTCAAGGAGATCATCCAGCTGCGCAAGGCCGACTGCATGTTGCTCTCAGCTTTCTTCTTTTCGTTGGCCTACATCATGCTGTCGGTTTTCGTGCCCGACCATTTTGGCATTTCCCTCTTTCTACTGCTGTTCACCATCTATCTGGCTGGCTCAAAGATGCAGCGTGGCGTACCGTTCAAGCTGTGGCAGACGCTGGTGCTCTTCGTCCTCACTGCCGGTGTTACCCTAAGCAACGGCGTCAAGACCTATCTTTATGTGTTGTTTACCAACGGCTGGCGTTTCCTTCGCCCCAAGCATCTGCTCATTGCCGTGTTGTTGCCCTGTGCCTTGATATGGGGCTTTGCCCGTTGGGAATATCGCACTTTTGTATGGCCCAAGGAGATGGCCCGCAAAGAAATCAAAGCCAAGAAGTCTGCCGAGCAGCGAGCAAAAGCCTTGAAAGCATTCAGCGACACGACGAGCATCAAGGACACGACAGAACTGAAGAAGGCGTTTGAACAGGAGATGAACCAAAGGGCAAAGCAGAAATTCATCGCCGACCACAAGAAACCATGGAACAAGCACACAGGCACCCCCATGGCCAAGGGCGAATTTATAGGTTGGACCGACATCTCCACATCACGCCCGGCAACCATCGTCGAAAACCTGTTTGGAGAATCGTTGCAATTGCACTCGAGTTATCTTTTGCAGGACACATTGCGCTCGCGTCCGGTTGTCGTGCCTTACGACTGGGCCATCAACTATATCGTCGAGGCGCTCATCACCGTGCTGTTCCTGGCAGGAATATGGATGGGCAGAAGGTCAAAATTTCTATGGATGATACTCTCAGGTTTTATCTTTGACATGACATTGCATCTTGTACTGGGCTTCGGCATCAACGAAGTGTATATCATGACAGCCCACTGGGCATTTGTCATTCCCTTGGCTATTGCTTTCCTGGTCAAGGCTGCCGGGCATACGCCCCATGCCCTGAAACTGAGGATATTGCTGACGGCACTCACCTTGTGGCTGTGGGGTTACAACGGCATTTTGCTGGGCGGTTATCTCTTGAATTGACACACCACTACCATGAGCACCAAACTATCAATACTCGTTCCCGTCTATGGTGTAGAGCGCTTTATAGAAACCTGCGCCACGTCGTTGTTTGAACAAACCTATCCAGACATTGAATATGTGTTTGTTGACGACTGCTCGCCCGATGGCAGCATCGAGCTGCTTCGCCGGATCATCACGCGCTATCCCTCACGCCACGGCAGCGTGAGCATCATCAGACACGACACCAACAGCGGGTTGGGAGCAGCACGCGCCACGGCCTTGGCACATGCCACAGGCGACTATGTGATGCATGTGGACAGCGATGACTGCCTGCCCCTCGATGCTTGTTCACACTTGATGGACAAGGCTTTGGAAACAGAAGCAGACATTGTGGATGGTGGTTATGCTGAAACCTGTCATGGCAAGGTGAGCCAAACGTTTCTGCCCTTTCATGGCAGCAAAGAGATCTATCTCCGGCAAATGCTTTGCCAGAACATCGTGTCGAACAGAATTTGGGGGCGCATCTACCGGCGAACGCTGTTCACACGGCATGGCATCAAACCCGTCAAAGGGGTGGATTACAGCGAAGACTTCTGTGTGGTGCCTCGACTCCTCTTTCATGCCCAACGGGCATATACCGACCAGGTGGTGTATCATTATCGCACCGACAACTTGTCATCATACACGCATCAGGTGTCGGCCAAAAACCTGTGTTCCATGCAAAAGGCCTCGCTCATCGTTTACGACTATTTCATGAAAAACGACACCTCACGCCAATATGCTTTTGCCCTGCAATTGGGAATGCTCAATTTGCTGCGCACTGAAAGGAAACATCGGGAGACACTCAACGGAGTATCTTCAAGACCCAATACCATGGATGTTTTCCGTCCACAAGGCTTGACAACCAAAATCCTTGCCGCCTGCTGGCAGAGCCATTGCCCCTATGCAGTGGCCAATGCCGTCTATCTGGCCGTGAGAAAAATCTATGTCACTTATATATCAGCACCGTGGCATAAGCACTGATACCTTCTTCACGCCCTGTGAAACCAAGACGTTCGGTGGTGGTGGCCTTGATGGAAATGTTTTCTTCATCAGTATCCATCACCTGGGCCAGACAAGCCTTCATGGCCGGGACATGAGGATTGATTTTGGGCCGTTCGGCACAGATGGTGGCATCCACATTGCCCAAACGGTAGCCCTTGTTGGCTATCAAGGCCATGGTCTTGCGCAAGAGAATCTTGCTGTCAACATTCAAGGTCTCAGCCGCCGTGTCAGGAAAATGATAACCGATGTCGCGCATGTTGGCAGCCCCCAGCAAGGCATCGCAGATGGCATGTATCAGCACATCGGCATCACTATGCCCCAACAAGCCCATACTATGGTCTATCTTGATGCCGCCCAACCACAAGTCGCGTCCCTCCACGAGGCGGTGAACGTCAAATCCCAATCCTGTGCGTATGCCTAATCCCTGTTCCATCATCATCGCTTGAAAAGACTCTGAATGCCATCCATGTCAAACCCAAGGGTAAAGCGAAGGGTCTGGTCGAGCGGGTTGCTCTTGGCAGTAGCTATCACATAACCGCAGTCGAGGGTAAACGCACTCATGCGGAAACCTGCGCCCACCGTGAAATATTTGCGGTTACCCTTGTTCTCGGCCTCATGATGATAACCTGCACGCAGCGAGAACTTGTCATTATAAATATATTCTGCACCTACACTCCAGTTGATTTCCTGCATCTCTTCCTTGAAACCACCGGGAGCATCGCCAAAACTCTTGAAGATACCACTGATGCTCGACACGTCATAATAGTCTTTCTGCACACGCTGCTGGTAATCCTCCGTTGATTCATCCTCCTCTTGTTTGGGATAGGTGGGAACAAGCAGTTTGTTGGCATCAGCCGAGATGGTGAAACGGTTGTATTCGTCGATAGGCACCATCAGAGCGGCACCAAGACGCATGTTGGTAGGGATAAACTCGCTGTTGTCGTCACCGCCAAAGGTAATCTTGCTACCGATGTTGCTGATGTTCAAGCCGATGCCCAACTGGCACTCACGGTCGCCAAGGTTGATGTAGTTGTTGTAGTAGCAGGCCAGGTCGGCGGCAAATGCGCTACCTGGCGAAGTGTCGTCGGTGTAGTCGTAAGTCAGGTCTGAATATATCCATCTCACAGCTGCCGCGATAGAGAACTTCTCACTGAGCATGAGCGAATAAGCCACGTCGACCGACATTTCATAGGGATTGATGGTCATTGCATTGGCATCATCGCTGGTCATCACTTCGCCCAAAGAGAAATAACGCAACGAGGCCGACACTGCGCTGTAGTCGCCAATGCGGTAATATCCCGCAAGATAAGCCAAATCCATGTCGCTCACCAACTGACGCAGCCAAGGGGTATAGTTCAGGGCCACACCTGCACGGCTGATGCAGAAAGGATACTTGGCAGGGTTCCAGAACTGCGAGTTGACATCTGGGTCGGTGGCTGCACCCACATCACCCATACCGGCTGCGCGGGCATCCGGGGCAATGGTCTGCGAGGTCACCGAGGTGTTCACGGGGTTGAACATGTCTTTCTTATCTTGGGCTGATACTGTGGACGATGCTGCAACAAGCAGCACGACCATAAATGCTCTTGACAAAATCTTCATTTTCTATTGTTTATTACCTTTATTGCTTTATACTGACAACGCTCGCCCTGCGCTCAACAGATAAGCGGCGTTATTATTAATAACTTGTTTTACGGGTATTTATTGCCTTACCACCACCAATTTCTGAGATTTGGAAATCATGCTGCTGCCGTCGCTGCCCAACCGCACCCGATAGACATAGACTCCTGTCTGTACCCGACTGCCATTGCTGCCTGTGAGGTCCCAGTCAACAGTGCAGGTGCCCTGCGAAGCTGTTCCATGCTCTGTATAGGTCCAGATGGGGCGTCCGCTGAGGTCGAATACGTCAATTTCCAGGTCAATCATGCTTCCTGCACGGTCGTGGTTGACGATGAATGTGGTTTTCTCCTTGGCAGGATTGTCACTGCACGACACCCTCAGGTAAGCCGGTTTGATGCCAGCCACCACTTGGAAAGTGAGCTGTGCAGAAGACGAATTGTTCATGATGTCCCACGCCTTGAATTGCAAAGTGTGGACACCCTCTGCCAGTGCGGGGATGTTGTAATAGGTTGAGCCCTTGGTGTAGCTGCCGAAATCATAGGTGAAATTGTCATTGAGGTTGTAGGTCATGTCGGCCCTGCCGTCGATGACGAGCTGCAGGTCGTGACCGATGCCACTGCCCGACACATTCAAGCCGTCCTTGTCGGTGATCTGTGCCACAAAGAAGGGTGAAGGATTGACCGAGCCTCCGTCCACGAACGAGGTGGAATTGAGATAACAGTAAATCGAGGGGCCTATGCCGTCGTTGTCCAAGTTGCCTGACCCGCCCACCAAGAATCTGTCGGTATTTCCGTTGACCGTCTGCGCAGTCTGCTCGTCAATGGCAAAAATATTGATCAGTCCGCTCTCGTCGCTGTAATCAATGTCCTTGGGCACGGCAAACGTAAAGCTGAACTCACCGTTGGCCACCACATTGTTGCCACTGAACAAGGTCTTGTCTCTATCATAAAACACATAGCTG
Organism: Bacteroidales bacterium; assembly: GCA_004557285.1. Lineage (GTDB taxonomy): Bacteria > Bacteroidota > Bacteroidia > Bacteroidales > Bacteroidaceae > Prevotella. The sequence continues at coordinate 13,885 of SFEK01000029.1, forward strand.
GTCGTTGCGCCATCGCTCGAGGTATTGTTCAGTCGGCAAACCACCTCTTTCTTGGCATCGCGCACAAGGGCAGACACTGTGCCGTTGAACGTGTCGTCAAGCCCTCCGTCAACGTTCTCCACATGCCCCTTGACCGTGACCACAGCACCGGCATTCAGCATGGGAAGATGTTCGCAGGTGGCCAGATCCACTCCGTTGATGCTGTCCACCAACACACGATGCTGTGGCAGGTTGAGCTTTAATGCGGGGTCGCCCAGCAACGAGTATTGCAACTTGTTGACGGTAGCATCTTCTTTGGATTCAATCAGATAGTTCTTGGCTTTGCGCTGTGCCTCACCAATGGAGATATACGCTCCATCGACGGGTGTGAACAGCATGTTGAGGAATGCGCGGTTGATGGCACGGTTGCGCACGATGAACACCGTGCGGGTTGTGCCGAAGAAGGCCACTGCGCCACCGTTGGGATTGAGCAGAGCCGTTTCGCCGATGTTGGCCTGCTGCGAGTCAAAGGGCATGATGTCGCACGAGGCAGTAATCCACAATGGCAGGTTCTGGTTCTTGAAACTGGAGAAATCGTCGATGCGCAACACCCGCTCGTGCGAAATCTGGTCAGCCCTTCCGTGTCCGCTATAGTTCATCACCAGAGCACCCTCTTCCTGCTGCTGTTTGATGATTTTTGCCACCTCAGGATAGGTATTGCCGCCAGCCGAAGCCTCAACGGGATAGGCATCCCACATCACTCGTTTGACCACGACAGAGGGCAATTTGCTCTCAATGATGTTGGCCATTTCATCAGCATCCGACATGTGGATGTTTTCATTGCCGTCATCCCCCATGAACATCATCACGTTCTGCCAGTTGCCGGCATTCTTGTTCTCGCCATAGGCAATGAGCTTATCCACTACAATCTGTGCATCGTAAGCGTTGCGCACAGGAAGTCGCCCCACAGCCACATCCAGTTTGTCGGTAGTGTCGGGATTGCCGCCTTCGCCATCATCCAGCAAGCAGAAGAAACCGTCATCCACATAACAGTCGGTTGCGCTAAACGAGTTTTCGCTCTCATGGCAGAGCAAAAGATCATCAGCGTTCAGACCAGCACAGTCGCTGGTGTTCAGGCGGTTATCCCACACACAGTCGCCAAAGAGCAACAGGTATGAAGGCATATCCTCTTCGGTCTCTGCCCTGTCGTAGAGCATTTTCAGATAGCGGCGATAGGCATTGGCATCAGGTGTACCGCTCGAAAACTCATTGAACAGTTCGTCGGCTGGCACTATTCTCACCCGCAAGCCATCATGCTGCTCACGGTATTCCTTGAGTCGCTGCGCCTGTGCCAGCAACTTCTGAGAAGTAGGTATAATGATGACCATATCCACGGGTCCGTCGGCATGATGGTCTTGATTGGTAATGTTGTACACATATTCGGGTGCAGCAAAGGCCGTGGTCGAGAGCATAGGCTCAGGCCGTGCATCGTCGTGGGAGAAACAGATGTAGTCCAATCTCACAGGTCCGCCCGACGTAGGGGTTATCTTCACCCTGTTTGAGGCCAGAAGAGTCTTGACCCTGTAAGTTCCCGTTGCAGAGTTTCCATGGTCATATTGTCCAAGCGTAATATTCAGCGTCGAGAGTACAGAGTCGTTGATTTCTACCTTTACCTTGCTGGCCACTCCGGCCGAAACGGTGATTGTGATATATCCTGTGCTGTTTTTTCCACAGACAAGGTCAATGGGATATTCTTTTGTTGCCCCCAAGGCCACCGGACTGTCTTCAAACAAGTTTCTTCCGCCCTGATACCAGGCAAAATTGTCTATTTCGTGAAGGGTGTGATAATCATCGTATGATGGATAGAAAGCACTCACAAAGGTTGCACTATCCACCGTCAACGGCGCATCTTCTCCTTCGGTGATGAAATAATAGCCATGGTCAGCATAGGGATTGCGCGTGCGCTTGCCTGTTCGTTTGGTTGTCCACGACACAGGTCCCTGCGCATGAAACAGCCTCTGGCCGTTCACCACACACTGAGGCACTTGCTTCAGGTCGTCAAGGTTGATGAGGTCTTCAGCCTGCAGCACTTCATTCTGCATGGCCCCACCATAACCGTAGATCTGCACCCTGTCAAGGTTGGAAAATCCCGCCTTACGTATCAAGGCATCATCAATCTTATAGATGCCCGTCGAAGGCACGCGCACCTTGGCCCATCTGCCCTTGGCCAGTATAGAGTGGTCTGCATACCTGTCTTTGGGCAATATTTCCTCGCCGGCCTTGGCCATTTTCTTCATGGCCGGTCGCTGTTGAGCCTGCACTTCAAGCATAAAGCTCACCAGTTTCCGGTATTTGCCATCACGCATCACCAATGGCACGAACGACACTTCAAGGTGTCCGCGCTTCCGTTCCACCACTACATTGGCATCAACATGCGGCCATTCGTCCAAGGGTTTTGCCGTGATTTTCTGATAACGCTCTACATCATCAGCACCCATATCCACAAATTCGGGATATGCGATGGTGGCCGTATATACTGAATCTGCCCATGCTCCGTCAAGGGGCAAGGTACACGAAAAGCGGGGCAACACGCTGTCAATCCTCACCTCATCCGCGGTGAGGTTGAAGAACTTTTGAACCTTACTGTCGGCAACGGCCATGCCGCTGACAAGCAAGACGAGCAAAGATAAGAAAAATCTTCTTGATTTCATTTCACATTAAATTCTAAAACCTTACGGTCGTCTATCCAACCGGTCAGGTGGTCATTGATATGCACAGGACCCACTCCCACAGGAGTTCCTGTATATAATAAGTCGCCTGTCTTCAAGGTAAAATACCTGCTGATATAGGCAATGATTTCATCCACCTTGAACAACATGTCGCTCGAGCAGCCCTGCTGCACGGTATGCCCATTGATGTCGAGATGGAAGTGTATGGCTTGGATGTCACGGAATTTGGCGATGTCAACCCATTGTCCAATAACAGCCGCTCCATCAAACCCCTTGCACAAGTCCCATGGTTTGCCTTCAGCCCGCAGCCGTTGCTGCAGTTCTCTTGCGGTAAAGTCAATACCCACGGTCACGGCATCATAATAACGGTGTGCAAAACGCTGTGGAATGCTTTTGCCCAATTTGCATATGCGCACCACCAGTTCTGTTTCATAATCCACGCGCCCCATCTCTTCGGGCAGGAAAAACGGTTTTCCGTCTTTCAGCAACGAAGAGTCGGCCTTGGTGAAAATGACGGGCTCTTCCGGTTTATATAACGTTCCATCCAGTTCTTTATTGTGCTGGATGTAATTCATTCCAATGGCAAATATTTTCATTTTCTTGTACTTCAATCTGTTGGATTTGTTCCTCAAGAAAGCTACGAAAAAGGTCAAAGAGGTGTTCTCCAACGCTTATTCACACTTCAAAGCACAAAAATAGCAATAATCTTTTACACCACAAAAAAAAGTGCAAAAAAAATCCATTATCCACAGTCGGCGGATAATGGAATTGATGTCAAATCAGCATTTTCAGATTGACCGATGGCAGTGGATGGCCTATTTCTTCTTCTTGAACAGACCTTTGACCTTGTTGACGGCATTCTTGGCAGCATCTTTCACCTTGTCGGTGATGTTACCTGAAGATTCTGAGCCACCGGGAGCGAGAGAGTTCAAACTGCCGTTTGATATTAATCCTTGATCGACAGGATTGCCGGTAAGTTCGTTGAAATACCGCATTATACGGTTGTGCTCTTCTACCGGCGTGGTCACCGTTTTCACATCATACGTACCGCCATCGAAGTAGGTTGCATTCTTGTATTGAATCTTACAAGTATGTCCATTCGAATCCAGTGTGATGGTGATGTTGGCTGTATCCGGTCTACCCAAGCCTGTATCATTGTTCACTATGGTAAACGTCTCGATGTTTCCCGATTTCTTGTAATTCTTGATTATGAATTGCGTATTGTCGTCATCGTCCAGGATAAAGAGTTTCTTCGA